>CAVHZK010000142.1:0-5853 GCA_963640215.1 bacterium
AGCATGATGCTGTCCATATCCAATCCGAGTCAGGAGAGTCTCTACGACTACGTAGATCAGAAGATAGTACCGGAGTTAGAGAAGCTCAGCACCGTTGCTGAGGTCAGCGTACGAGGCGGAAGCTCCGAGTATGTCAAGGTTGAGCTTAAGTCTGACATGATGGCTCAGTACGGCGTGACAGTAAGTGATATCAAGTCAGCCATGAGTGCGGCAGATACGACCATCCCGTCTGGTACGGTTGACTCAGGCAATCTGGAGCTTAGCGCATCCACCTCCATAGATGCGGATACGCTTGATGATCTCAAGCGGATGCCCATCACGACGAGCGCCGGCAAGCTTGTATACTTAGAGGATATCGCAGACGTATACTATGCCGAGCAGAGCATGGGAGGTATATCGAGATATAACGGCGAGGAGACTATTTCCATATCTCTCACCAAGAATCAGGATGTCACAGCCATGAAGCTCTCGTCGCAGGTCAAGGAGGTGGTAAGCACCCTTGAGGCGGACGACGATGAACTCAGTATAGATATAGTAAGGGATAGTGCTGATGATATCCTTAGCTCTCTTAAGGATGTCGCAGAGACCATAGTACTTGCCGTAGGCATCTCGATGATAGTATTGCTGCTGTTCTTCGGTGACTTCAAGGCATCTGCCATAGTCGGAAGCTCCATACCGACCTCCATACTTGTAACTCTTATAGTTATGACGCGCCTTGGCATGTCGTTAAATATCATCACCATGAGTGCTCTTACGCTCTCAGTCGGCATGATGGTTGATAACTCGATAGTCGTATTGGAGTCGTGCTTTAGAGCCAAGGAGCTTATAGACGAGGATGACCGCCTAGGATATGCGCAGGCGGCGCTCGGCGGCACTCAGGTTGTCGCAATGTCCGTGCTTGGTTCGACACTCACGACCTGCGTTGTGTTCCTGCCGCTGGTATTCCTTGACGGCATGGCGGGGCAGATGTTCAAACAGCTGGGCTGGGTTATCGTATACAGTATGACAGCCTCACTGCTCTCAGCTATATCGATAGTTCCGCTTACATATATGTTCTATAAGCCTAAGGAGCGCGAGAAAGCACCGCTTAACGGACCGGTACGCCGTATGCAGGATTCGTATCGCAGGCTGCTTCCGCATTTCCTTAAGCACAAGGCTCTGGTGATGCTTAGCTCCGTGGCACTCGTATTTATCGCCATATTCCTCGGCACAGGCATGAAGACCGAGCTTATGACGAGCGACGATACGGGCACCATCACGGTCAGCATAGAGACAAGGCCCGGCCTCAAGGACGAGATAGCAGACGACATACTTAAGCAGGCAGAGGACATCGTTAAGGCCAATGAAAATGTGGAGTCCTACATGCTCCGTTTTAACAGCTCCTCAGGCTCTATATCCGTCTACTTGAAGGATGACCGCAAGGACAGTACTGATGATATAACGGCGACCTTCAAGCGTCAGATGGCTGATATAGACAATTGTACTGTAACTGTCTCGGCAGATTCGTCCATGAATTTCGGACGTCAGAAGACCGATTATCAGGCGATAATACAGGGCACGCAGTACAGCGAGCTGCAGGAGGCATCGCAGGAGATAGTTGCAGAGCTCATAGCGCGTGATGACGTCATGAACGTGCACTCAAGCATAGAGAATACGGCACCTGTTATCTCGATTAAGGTAGATCCTGTAAATGCGACAGCAGAGGGTCTTACAGCCGCACAGATAGGCTCTCAGGTCAAGACCTACTTGGACAGCACCGAGATTGCCGAGCTCACGGTTGACGGAAGTGAGATAAAGGTCAATGCAGAATACCCTGACGGAGAGTACAACAGCGTAAATCAGTTAGAGAGACTGCTTATCACCAAGCCCTCGGGCGGAAGCGTGGCGTTAAGCGATGTTGCCGAGATAGTATATAAGGACAGCCCGTCCTCTATCTCCAAGGAAAATAAGGAGTATCAGGTTACTATCAGCTGTGACTTCACGGGTGAGGATGTAACGACCCAGCTTGACGATGAGATAATCACGCCTCATCTCACCGGCACCATCACCAAGGGTACGAGTGCTATGGACCGTATGATGAAGAATGAGTTCTCCGGACTCTATAGGGCTATAGCTATTGCCGTATTCCTGGTATTTGTGGTAATGGCTGCACAGTTTGAGTCGCCCAAGTTCTCCTTCATGGTTATGACGACCATACCGTTCTCGCTTGCAGGCTCATTTGCAGCACTGAAGCTCACGGGTGTGTCGATGAGTATGACCTCTTTGATAGGCTTCCTCATCCTCGTCGGAACCGTCGTTAATAACGGTATACTCTATGTCGATGCGGTAAATCAGGAGAGAATGCAGATGGATCTGCACTCGGCTCTGATAGAGGCGGGAGCTACGAGACTGCGGCCCATACTCATGACGACCATGACTACTGTGCTCGCCATGCTGCCTATGGCTATGGCCTACGGAAGCAGCGGAGCCAGCACACAGGCACTGGCAGTCGTAGATATAGGCGGACTCGCCTTCGGTGTATTGGTAGCGCTCTTTATACTGCCGGTATACTATCTCGTGATGAACGGCAAGAAGGAACGCAGGGTATTGGAGCTGTAAGCAGCATTTATATAGTAATGCCAAGGTAGATGAAAATATGAACAGACAGAAAAACTTAGCCCTTATATGCTTGGTGAGCCTCACGGCAGCAAGCATCGGCAGCATTAGTGCATACGCTGAGCAGAGTCCAAGCTTTGCTTACAGCACCGAGGAATGGGCTTCGCTACGCGACAACAACCTCGACTATAACGAGATAGATAAGCTTATCCATGAGTATAATCCGACTGTGCTTGCCAATGCGTTAAGCTATCAGGAGCAGATGAATAAGACCAGCTCCGACGTAGCACAGAGCTATTATGATGCGGCAGAGCAGGTGCAGAACAATATGAGCTATCCGGACGAGGACAGCTCCAATTACGGAAGCGGAGTAACGGCCTATCTTAATTCGCAGATAAGCTACGAGAACCTAAGGGAGCAGGGCGACAAAAATACCAATGACTCCGTGACCTATAAGTTAAACTATGACAAGCAGGAAGCCAATCTTGCCAAGCAGGCCAAGCAGCTCATGGTTACTTACTGGAGTAGCTATTATAATCTGGAGACTCTGCGCAACAATATAACGCTTGCCGAACAGAACCTAGAGACGATTAAGCGCAAGGTTGCGGCAGGCACAGCGACCTCGAGCCAGCAGCTTACGGCGGAGCAGTCGCTCACCAATGCGCAGACAGCACTTAGCACGGCTGAGACCAATTTGGAGGCAACGCGCAGGAGCCTCGTGCTCATGCTCGGCTGGAACGCGGGAGACAGCGTAAATATAGGCGAGCTTCCGACTATAACAGCAGATACTGTCAACGCTATAGATCTGGCTACAGATATAGAGACAGCCAAGACCAAGAACTACAGCCTGCAGGCTACGGAGAGGCAGCTGAGTAATGCCACGACCTCCAATGTGCGCGCAGAGCTTACGCAGAATAGAGATACCGCAGTGAAAAACATCGCTGCCAATGTCACCAACCTCTACGACAGCTTGAAGCAGAGCCTCACAGACCTTGATGCAGCCAATGAGACTCTCTCAGTCAGGCAGTCAGATCTTAACGCTGCAGATGCCAAGCTTGCAGCAGGCATGATGACTAACAGTCAATATACGAGTACCAAGCTAAGCCTGGATGCGGCCAAGGTGAGCGTACAGCAGAAGCAGCTTGCCGTGCTCACAGCATATATCAATTATGAGGCAGCGGTAAACGGACTTGCAGAGAATTGATGCTGATCGTAGCATAGTGCATATAGAGCAGGAGCGCTGCCGCATAAGACATTTACAGAAGATTTAATGTATGAAAAGCGGCATGGTGTGCAGCTTGACACAGTAAAGCCAAGTAAGTGTGCCGGCAATAGGATTATATATGTTTAGATTGAAAATAGATAAGACACTTAAGATTTCTGTGCTCGCGGCTTGTCTGCTGCTTACGGGCGTCGGATTTACAGGCATGAGCATGAAGTCCTATGCTGTCACGATTGAGTATGACAACCTAAGAGAATTACTGATACAGGGAAACTCCGATCTCAAATACAGCTCTAATCTTACTAACGTCAAGAATATAGATTATCAGCTGAAGGTGCTCAGAGAGGAAGCGCAGAGCCTCGCGGCCAATGGCAGGATATATGCCGACGATACCGAGACCTCGTCGCAGTACAAATCCTCGGCAGCAGTGCTCAACCGCACCATTGAGCAGCTAGAGAAGCAGCTGGAGAAGCAGACCTCGGATACCTCGAGCATTAACTCCAATGCTGACAGCCTCACCATGTCGGCACAGTCTGCCATGATAAGCTATCTGCAGATGCAGGAAAATGCAGACGCCAAGCAGAAGACAGCCGAGGCGGCAGAGCAGAAGTACAACAACCTGCTGACGAGGCAGGCGGCAGGTACGGCGACGGAGAGCGAGGTGACCTCAGCTCATACAGAGATGCTGAGCGCGCAGTCACAGGCACTCTCGTATAGGCAGCAGGCAGCAAATCTAAGGAGCAGTCTCCTTGACCTCTTAGGTATAACGGACGGCAGCGATGTGACCATAGCAGCACTGCCGGATCCTGATATAGCAGCCATCGAGGCTATAGACTACGATACGGATAAGCAGCTTGCCATAGACAATAACTCAGAGGTCAAGAGTGCGCGTCACTCCAAGAGCGCATCCACTGCCAATATGGAGATAAAGGAGACAAATGAGTCAGCTGCTATAGGAAATGCCGAGGCGGACTATAACGAGGCATACCTTGCATTAAGCAACGGACTTGAGGAGTATTATGCCGCCCAGAAGGGGCTCGCAGTTGCAGAGCAAAATCATCAGAGTCTTGAGCGCAAGAAATCGGTAGGTATGCTGACTAAGGCTGACGAGCTGACGGGTGAGGCGGAATATATATCCGCCAAGTCACAGTATGAGACTGCCAAGATGAGCCTAGTCGCAGCCTACGAGAACTATAAGTGGATGCTCAAAGGCTATATGACCTCCGGCACTGCACAGCAGGGAGCTGCATCAGGCGGCCCCGGGGCTTAAGAAAGCTAAATAATGTTTAATGCTTGGTCTAAAGACAATGAAGTGCTTGTTGAACTAAAACTTGTGCACTTTTGCACATTTTACTCGACAAGCACTTTAACTTGTGTTAGTATGTTTTACAATTAAATCTTGATTAAATGATAGAGGCGCGATTGACAAGAGTATCGCTGCATTTACAGCTGTTTCGCATACAGCCTTGTGCAGGTGAGAAAGGGGATATCGCCGAAGGACAGACAGGCGTGTCAGTTCTGGGCAAGCGGATAATATCCGTTTGACTGTCGCTTTAGCGGTGTGCTATCGGATTATGGATGCTTATGGGGCTGCGTGAGTACGCAGCAAGGTATCACAGGGGGAGAGCATTTGACCCCGACATCATATATATCTGACAGTCACTCAACGAAAGCGGAGCGCTATGTATTAGTAACCGACCGATTTTGGACGATCAGGTACAGGGATTGTATTTATTGGGCGAATCAATACATAGTGTGTTGATTCGCCTTTGTTATATGTTAGATCTACAAATACGCAGGCATGTGAGTTTACTCTAAAAGTCCCGGACTGCGGCTGTGAAGATAGGCAAGCTTGCTTGCCAAGCTTCACAGACATTGGACGGGCTGCCCTGTATGAGCGATGTAGGGCGATAGCCCGGAATGCGAATACAGGCAGGATTGCGAGAGCACGTTAGTGCGAAGCAATCCGTCACTTTTATATTATGTGGTGCCTGCAAGCACGCAGGCATGGTTGTTTAATTTCATTGTACAGCATG
>CAVHZK010000143.1:0-7093 GCA_963640215.1 bacterium
CCATCCTTGCATGCAAGCATGCAGTCTGATTTTGCATCCGTCAACACTTTTAGAGCAAACAACGGAGCGGACAGATGTCTCAGGGCTATAATAATATAAGGAACAGCTACGGATCGCAGCACAGATCCCGTAAGCGAAGAAACAGGAGAAACAACACACCGATCCTTCTCGGACTCGGTGTTGTTGTGGTATTAGCGGTAATAATAGCCGCTGTAATGTGGCTAAGGGGCGGCAAGAGCAGCAAGGAAGCCACAGAGGAGACTACGGAGACGGTCGACCTAAGCCGTATACAGACCAATGCGGTCATAGATCTTAATACCGTACTCAATAGTAGCTCCGGCATAGCAGACGACAATCTCATCAAAGTTCAGGGCATGAACAAGGAGGAGATAAGGAAAGCTGTATCCGATAAGTACGAGTGGAAGCTGAGCCTGGTCAACAGTGATGCGAGAGTCGGCGAGGTAGTTAAGCCCAAGGTCGATATAGAGCAGACCACAGAGGCGGCTACCATGGGAGACCCGGAGAATCCTGATTCGGCACTAAGCACCACGGCGGAGACCGAGAGCACGGACATATCCGTCTCAAACAGCATAGAGGTGCCGGATTATATCGGAGAGAGTCTGGAGTCTCTTATCGAGCAGATATTTGAGGATGACACCGCAGAGCTTAAGGCTAAGGCTGCAGCGGCAGCGACAGAGAGCAGTGAGAGCTCCAGGGACTCCAAGAAGAATAAGAAAAAATCCGAGGACACACAGGACGCCAAGGCACAGGAGTCAGCCGCCGAGGCCAAGGTATATACGCTTACTCTTGACAAGCTGGATGAGTCTATAGAGTCAACTGCAAAATATGCCTGCGACATGTGGTATGTTGAGCCGCTTGGCGGCAGCATAGGCTCTTATGACAGTGCGACTGATACCTTCGTGATGGAGGATTCAAGAGACGGATTCTCTCCGGATAAGGATAAGCTTGTATCTGATATCAAGTCAGCGATCAAGTCCAAGTCATATACCGAGCAGATAGCAGTGACGGGCGAGAAGCTCTCAGCTGAGAGCTCGGCCAATGTATCCGGAGCCTATCAGACTCTTGCTACCTTTACAACCAAGACAACCTCCAATGCGGTCAGAAATAAGAATATAGAGCTTGCCTGCAAGAAGCTGAACGGCACTATAGTAAGACCCGGAGAGGAATTTTCATTCAACCAGACCGTCGGACAGCGTACCAAGGAGGCAGGCTACGGCGAGGCTGCGGCCTACAACAACGGTGAGGTCGTGCAGGAGGTAGGCGGCGGAGTATGCCAGCCGTCCACGACCCTCTACAATGCCGTACTCAAGGCTGGACTCAAGATAACCGCGAGACAGTCGCATACCTTTAAGCCGACCTACGTAACACCTGGCATGGATGCTACTGTAAGCTGGGGCGGACCGGACTTTAAGTTCGCCAATCTGCCTAGCAAGCCTGAGTATTCGTATGATACAAGCTATGCCATAGGCATAAAGGCAAGCTACAGCGATCAGACTGTAACAGTATCAATATACGGACGCCCCGTGCTGAAACCAGGATACACATATTCGCTTGAGTCTACCCAGACCAAGACCATAGAGATGGTGCGCAAGCTCATAGAGCCAGGCAGCGACAAGACGCCTACGACAGGCAGCGAGGGCTCGGTATGGGAGGTGCGTCTCATCATCAAGAAGGACGGACAGGTCATCAGCAATAATGTTGACCACAACTCGCTGTACTCAGGTCATATAGAGTATTACACTGAGGAAACGCCCACGGAATCTGCATCCGAGTCGGAGAGTGAGTCGATAGGCGATGCACCCATAGGACCCGGAGGATCAGACGCGCAGACAGGACCTGGTAGCTCTGTCAGCGGGGTAATAGGACCTGGCGAGACATCTACGACTGTGACGGAGACAACGACGCAGGCAGAGACGACTTCGGCAGCTGCTACTTCACCGTCTCCATCACCGGTGACAGAGACTACTGCGGCTAATGCACCGGGAGGAAGCAGTTTTGGACCTATAGTGTCACAGGACGGACCTGGCAGTCTCAGCAATACATCGTCAGGCAGCAGCAACGGACCGGGAGCGTGAATAGCTTCTGACACCGATATCATTATAATCAGCAGGATAAGGCGCGGAGCAGATATACCTGCCGACGCCACAAAGGAAGCATCTGTATGAGAGACAAATTAAGAGAGATAACCGAGGAGGCTCTGAGCAAGATAAGAGCATCACGCTCCTTGGACGACATTAACGATATCAGGGTTGAGTTCCTCGGCAAGAAGGGACGCATTACATCCATCATGAAGGAGCTCAAGGACATAGCTCCCGAGGACAGACCTGCCTTTGGTCAGCTCGTAAACGAGGCCAAGCAGAGAGCAGAGGCGGCTATAGAGGAGTCAAGGCAGAGACTGCAGTCGGCAGCATTAGAGGCCAAGCTTGCATCAGAGACTATAGATGTGACACTTCCTGCCAAGAAAAGACGCATAGGTCACGGACATCCCAATCAGATAGCACTTGACGAGGTAGAGCGTATATTTGTAGGTATGGGCTATGAGGTAGTAGAGGGCCCTGAGGTAGAGTATCAGGAGTATAACTTCACCAAGCTCAATATACCAGAGGGACATCCGGCAAGAGACGAGCAGGATACCTTCTATATCACGGATGAAATATTGCTCCGCAGTCAGACCTCGCCGGTACAGGCGCGTGTCATGGAGCAGGGCAAGCTCCCCATACGCATGATAGCGCCGGGACGAGTATTCAGATCCGACTCCATAGACGCAACACACAGCCCGTCCTTCCATCAGATAGAGGGACTCGTGGTAGATAAGCATATAACCATGACTGATCTCAAGGGCACGCTCACACAGTTTGCAGAGCAGATGTTCGGAGAGGGCACCAGGACACGCTTTCGCCCGCATCATTTCCAGTTTACCGAGCCTTCGGCTGAGGTTGATGTAAGCTGCTTTAAGTGCGGCGGCAAGGGCTGCCGTTTCTGTAAGGGTGAGGGCTGGATAGAGATACTCGGCTGTGGTATGGTGCACCCGCATGTGCTTGAGATGTGCGGCATCGACCCCAAGGAGTATACGGGCTTTGCTTTCGGCGTAGGACTTGAGCGCATAGCCATACTCAAGTATGAGATAGACGATATGCGTCTGCTCTACGAGAATGACGCCCGCTTCCTTAAGCAGTTCTGATATCGGAGGACAGACTATGAATACACCGCTTTCATGGATTAAGGACTATGTGCCTGAGCTTGATTGCACAGCTATAGAATACAGTGACAAATTGACTCTCTCCGGCACCAAGGTCGAGACGGCAGAACGACTCGACAAGAATCTGGAGAAGATAGTCATAGGACAGATACTAAGCGTAAATCCGCATCCGGACGCAGACAAGTTAGTCGTATGTATGGTAAATGTCGGAGCAGCAAGGGCAGAGGGCGTAGATGACAAGGGAGACGTGCAGATAGTCACGGGCGCTCCCAATATCACGGCTGCAGCTGTGGGCACTTTGGTGCCAGTAGTGCTTGACGGGGGCAAGGTAGCCGGAGGACATGACGGAGGAGCATTGCCAGAGGACGGCATAAGGATAAAGGCAGGTGCCCTTAGAGGCGTTAAGTCCTACGGCATGATGTGTTCCATCGAGGAATTGGGCTCAGACAAAAATGCCTATCCGCTCGCACCGGAAAACGGTATATATATATTTGATGAGGCGACTGTAGAGGAGCTCTCACTCAAGGCAGGAGACAGCGCTATCGCTGCGCTCGGACTTGACGACGTGCTTGTCGAATATGAGATAACATCTAACCGCGTGGACTGCTACAGCGTCATAGGCATAGCGAGAGAGGCGGCTGCCGTATTTGACAAGCCCTTTGTCGTACACGAGCCCAAGGCTACGGGCAATGGAGAGGATATCAACTCATATCTCAAGGTAAGAGTGGAGGATGAGAGGCTCTGCCCGCGCTATTGCGCCCGCATGGTGAAGAATATACGCTTTGCGCCCTCGCCTGAGTGGATGCAGAAGCGCCTGCGTAACAGCGGCATCAGACCCATTAACAATCTTGTCGATATAACGAACTTCGTCATGCTTGAGTACGGTCAGCCCATGCACGCATTTGACTATGATACCTTAGAGGGACATGAGATAGTCGTAAAATGCGCCAAGGACGGCGATGTATTCAAGACTCTTGACGGTCAGGACAGAGCCGTAGACCATACAGTGCTCATGATAAATGACGCGGTGAAGCCCGTAGGCATAGCCGGTGTCATGGGCGGCGAGAACTCCAAGATAACAGAGCATGTGCATACGGTTGTATTTGAGGGCGCTAATTTCGATGGTGTAAATGTGCGTCTCTCAGCCAAGAAGGCAGGACTGCGCACCGATGCCTCGTCCATATTCGAGAAGGGACTTGACCCGGCGAGCGCCAAGGCGGCTGTGGATCGTGCCTGTGAGTTAGTCGAGGAGCTTAACTGCGGCGAGGTCATAGGAGGCGTGATAGATATATATCCGCATCCCGAGGAGACCATAGAGATAGACTTTGAGCCGGACAAGATAAATGCTCTGCTTGGCACTGATATAAGCAAGGCAGACATGCTCAAGATCTTCGACAAGATTGAGCTTAAGTACGATGAGCAGTCTGACAGGATCGTGATACCGAGCTTCCGACGCGATCTCCACGAGACCTGCGACCTGGCTGAGGAGGTGCTCCGTTTCTACGGCTATGACAAGATAGAGGACACGCTCCCTGTCGGAGAGTCTACTGCGGGCAGATTGAGCTACAAGCTGAGAGTAGATGAAAAGGTAAGAAACACAGTCGAGCTCATGGGCTTCGACCATATTATGACCTATGCCTTCGAGAGCCCCAAGGCCTTCGACCTCTTGAATCTGCCAGAGGACAGCAAGCTTAGAGAGTGCATAGTCATCAACAATCCGCTCGGCGAGGATTTCTCAGTCATGCGTACCCAGCCGCTCAACGCCATGCTGACGGCGCTCGGCTTTAATTATAATCATAAAAATGAAAATGTATGGCTATACGACTTAGCTAACATCTATATCCCTAAGTCTCTGCCCTTAACTGAGCTTCCCGATGAGAGGGAGCAGCTGACTATGGCAGGCTATGGCGATGAGATAGACTTCTATGCGATGAAGGGTGTGCTTGAGCTCATATTTGAGAGACTCGGTCTTACCAAGAGATATAAGCTTAATGCCTCCTGTGACAGACCATATCTCCATCCCGGACGTAAGGCTGACATAATCTATGATGGCAAGACCTTGGGATACATAGGTGAGGTTCATCCTGTGGTAAGCCGTAATTACGGATTCAAGGAGGGTGTAAGAGTCTGCATAGCAGTATTGGATATGCCTACAGTGACGGAATATGCTGATTTTGACAGGAAGCATACCGGTATAGCGAAATATCCGGCTGTGTCCCGCGACCTCTCCATGCTCGTACCTAAGCAGGTATGCGCAGGAGATATAGAGGATATGCTCATACAGCGCGGAGGCAAGCTCTTAGAGAGCTTCAAGCTCTTTGATATATACGAGGGCTTGCAGGTTAAGCCGGGATATAAGTCCATGGCATATTCACTGAGTTTCCGCTCCAAGGAGCATACGCTTACCGACGAGGAGATAAATGCAGTGATGAATAAGATACTTAACGGACTGAATTCACTTAATATAGAGCTGAGATCATAAAGGAGCAAGCCATGCCTAAGCTTAACGAAAATTATCTTAAATTAAAGCAGAATTATTTATTTGCAGATATACGTCACCGCATTGAGTCTTATTGCGAGGAGCATCCGGAGCTCGGCAAGCGCCTCATCAGACTTGGCATAGGTGATGTTACTCTGCCTATAGGAGAGCCTATCATCAAGGGTCTGCACGAGGGTGTCGATGCGCAGGCACATGCCGAGACCTTTAAGGGATATGGTCCGGAGCAGGGCTATGATGAGACAAGGAGAGCTGTAGCAGCTTACTACAAGAGAAACGGTATAGATGTTGACTTTGAGGCTGTGTTCATATCGGACGGAGCTAAGAGCGATACAGGTAACTTCACCGATATGTTTGGTGACGGCAATGTGATACTTTGCCCGGATCCCGTATATCCGGTATATGTAGATACCAATACGATGTGCGGCAGGGAAGTAGTATATATGGCGGGAAATGCGGCAAATGGCTTCCTGCCTATGCCGGATGAGAGCGTACATGCGGATATCATTTACCTCTGCTCGCCCAACAATCCGACCGGAGCCTGCTACAACAAGGAGCAGCTTAAAACTTGGGTGGATTATGCTCTTAAGAATGAGGCAGTCATACTCTTTGATGCAGCCTATGAGGCATTTATAACGGACAAATCCCTGCCTCGCAGCATATATGAGATAGAGGGCGCAAGGAAATGCGCCGTGGAGTTCTGCTCGCTGTCCAAGACGGCTGGTTTTACCGGTACGAGATGCGGATATACCATAGTCCCGACTGAGCTTACCTTTAAGACATCTGACGGCACGGAGATGTCATTAAACCAGATGTGGGCAAGGCGTCAGAGCACGAAGTTTAACGGTACCTCCTGTATAGTACAGCGCGGAGCTGAGGCTGTATTTACCGAGGAGGGCTTAAAGTCGTGCAAGGCTAATCTTGATTATTACAAGAGAAATGCCAAGCTTATCGCAGATACTATGAAGGAGCTCGGTATTCCCTTTACCGGCGGCATCAACTCGCCTTATATATGGTTCGAGTGCCCCAACGGCATGGAGTCATGGGAGTGCTTTGATTATATGTTAAATGAGATACAGGTAGTCGGAACACCTGGCGCAGGCTTTGGCGAGAGCGGCAGGAATTACTTCAGGCTGACCTCGTTTGGCAGCTACGAGAGCACGGCAGAGGCCATGGAGCGCTTCAAGGGCCTGTTCGGGAAGGCAAGATAAGGGCGCACAGGTAGGCTTAAGCTAAGAGTTAACATCAGTGAAAGGCACACGGTTTCTATACCGTGTGCCTTTAGTTGTTTCGTAAACCATCATGCCTGCGTGTTCGCAGGCGCCACATATAATAAAAGTACGGATTGCTACGCGCTGGCGCGCTCTCGCAATCCT
>CAVHZK010000144.1:0-4816 GCA_963640215.1 bacterium
GCCACAGACTGATATGATCATGTCCGGTCTTGATTTCTTGATCGGCTTTAATCTGCCGAGACGCCCGTAGAGATGCTCGTTGGCGTTTTCTCTCACTGTGCAGGTATTAAAGGCGACGAAATCTGCCTGCTGCTCGTCGTCCGTTATCTCATATCCCGCCGCCTGCAATATGCCCTCTAATTTCTCCGAGTCTCTCGCATTCATCTGACAGCCAAAGGTCACGACGCAGGCCTTGGGCGCACCGCCTGATATAGCCTCTGACTCTGTCCCTGCCGATAACGACAGGCGATACTTATCTTTGTCCGGGCTGCCGTATTGAGCTGCAGCGGCAGCTGCCTTGTCCTCCTTAGCCTGGTCGTCCTCTGACTTCCTGTATGCGCCTAAGCTTGCAGCCGCTTTGCAAAATTCCTTAAGTCTCTCAGTAAAATACTGCTGCCTCATAGGCTCCTCTGCAGGCGCCGCATCCCTTATCTCATCTGTTAATAATCTCTGTAGCTTCTCTGATATCATCTATTCTTCCCCGAGTATCGCAAGTGCCGTCTTGATGCCGTCTGCTGCGGCGCTCGTTATACCGCCTGCATATCCTGCGCCCTCGCCTGCGGGATATAAGCCCCTTACTCTTGTCGCCTGTCTTGTCTCATCCCTGAGTATCCTCACCGGGCTTGAGCTGCGTGACTCTATGCCTGCTATTATAGCATCACTTAAGTCATATCCATCTATGCTCCTTGCAAATCCTGCCATGCAGTCGGTTATCGCATCTCCGATGTAATCCGGCAAGGTGCCTCTTACATCGGCAGCGGCAGCATATCCCTTGAATTTTCCCTCGTATGAGCTTATGCCGCTTGGATTACTGTCCTTAGCCTTGAACTGTGCATAGGTCTCATAAGGTATCACGCCATCGCATAGCTTGTACATACTTTCTTCAAGTCTGCGCTGAAATTCCACTCCGTTTAATACATCAGTGCTACCTGTCGCAGCCTCGAAGTCCTCAGGCGTAACATTTACTATGAGGGCTGCATTAGCAGTGCCTGAGGCCCTGTCCTTGTAGCTCATGCCGTTTACGCAGAGCCGACCCTCCTCGGATGAGGCGTTAACGACATATCCTCCCGGACACATGCAGAAGCTAAAGCAGCTCCTGCCGTTACCGGCTCTACCAGTAAGCTTGTATGAGGCAGGCCCCAATATCTGCTCTTTCTCTTTTAATCTGTCCGCGCCGTATAGTGCTCTGTCTATAAGCTCCTGTGGATGCTGTATGCGCACGCCCACAGCAAAGGGCTTGGCCTCTATGTCGAGTCCCTTGTCCCTAAGCATGTAGAAGGTATCTCTTGCACTGTGTCCTGTAGCAAGTATGAGCTCGCGGCAGGCTAATTCATGTCTTGCTTTCTTACGCGTATCCGTGTAAACAGCACTTACTATATGTCCGTCCTCGGTATTGAAATCACAGAATCTGGCATTGAATATATAGCTTCCGCCCTTAGATATGATATATTCGCGCATATTTCTGATGACGTCTGTCAGCACATCAGTACCTACATGAGGCTTCTGATCCGTGAGTATCTCGGGATCCGCACCAAAGCGCACAAAGGTCCTTAGCACAAAATCAATATATCCTCCCCTGTCCTTGATAGAGGTATTGAGCTTGCCGTCTGAAAATGTTCCTGCTCCTCCCTCGCCAAACTGTATGTTGGACTCAGGATCCAGCTTGCCTGTCTCAAAGAAGAGCTCGGTCTTCCTGATGCGCTTATCTACCGCCTCACCGCGTTCCAATATGATGGGCTTCTTGCCGCACTCTGCCAATACATAAGCCGCAAACAGGCCGCAGGGCCCTGAGCCTACGACTACAGGGCGAGGCAAGTCGTTGTCTGTCTTGTCGTTGCCACTCTCCTGTACTCTATCCTTAGGTACAGGAAGTATAAGCGGAACCTCATCCAACTGACGTATATTGGCATTTCTTAATTTCTCAACATAAAGTCTCTCTGTCTTAGCACTTGTTCCGACTACAGAATCATGCAGACGCAGATCCACGGTATAGACAAAGAGTATATTATTCTTCTCCCTTGCGTCCACGGAGCGCCTGTGTACCTTTAGCTTGCGTATATCTAAGCTCTCGCACTCAAGCAGTGCCGCAGCGCGTGTCTTAAGCAGCTTAAGCTCTCTTTCTCTATCCGTACCGACCTCAAATATCGGTATTTTTATCTGATTTATCCTTATCATGTCTATATAAATGTGAGTTTGCCGCGGCAGTACCTGCTATATATCCGCTTGCCCAGGCAAAATGCAGATTGTATCCTCCGCATTCTCCGTCTATATCTATTATCTCACCGCAAAAGTACAGATTAGCGCTGTCACTGTCATTGTCATTACGGAAGCTACAGTCTGTGCTGTCAGCTGTATCTGATGCTCCGCACGGGCTATCCATGTTTTCTGCGCAGGCATTTCTCGCTGACAGGCTTTCTCTGTATCTCATGGTCTCCGGATCTATATCGGCTGTATCTATGCCGCCCGTACAGGTCTGCGCTCTGTCAAAGCCTGCCGTCCTGTGTATCCTATAATCATGTCCGTCTATACTGAGTGAGATCTGCTCGCCCTCATTTAACGCCTGCGCTGCATAGCGTGACAGCTGCATAACCGGTATACCCGATATGCTGTGCTCGTTAAATTGCACCTCGCCGCAACTGCGGTACTCTGTCTTGCCTATCCTCAGCACTGTCTCCGACTTAATACGCCTGCCCTTAAGCTCTCTTAACAATTCGTCCTTAGAGTAGAGCGCGCATAAGGCAGGCAGAAACCTGTACGGCTTAACGCCAAGCTCCATGAGTACGGGATATATAGAGCTGTCGGAGCCTGTCACAGGATAGGCATTGGAGCCGCTTGCTATTATCACGGAGTCATACTCCGCATCATGTCCCCCTACTTCGTATGCCCCGCGCAGCAGAACAGACATAACAGTAGCAGCTATAGCTTCGTCATCTACAGCAAAATGAAACCTTACGCCACGCTCTAAGGCCGCGCGATACATGACATCTCTAAATTCCGCAGCATCCAAGCCCTTGGGATATACATATCCGCTGTCATCATAGCTGTAATGCTTTATCTCTGGCTCTATGCCGAGTCTCTTGAAGAAGGCGATACACTCCTCATACCCAAATTGCTCTAATACAGTCTCAATGAAATGCCTCTTGGCTGTTTCGTCGCAGTGATACTTATCAGCCGACACGTGGGTATTGGTATAATTACATCTGCCGTTTCCGGTAAGTGCAAGCTTGATGCCGGACTCCTGCTTATGCTCTAATACGGTAACCTCAGCCCCGCATTCTGCCGCACTTATCGCTGCCATAAGCCCCGACGCACCTGCACCGATAATAAGTATCCTTGCCATTATCCTCCATCACTGTATATGCTATTAAGTCTTGATGAGTGGCGCGTACTGCGTGCTGTAATCTGCGCCATATACTACGCGCTACCGCGATAACCACAGTGCCCAATGCAAGCCTTGGCGTAAGCTTAAACTCGCCCCGTTCGCATCTACATGAGTCTCATAGCACTAAGGAAACGATACAGCCTTAGTCCCATGGGCATCTCTATGAGCTCTTCCTTGGTAAATGCTCTAAGGAGCGCAAGGCTTATAGCGTACACCAAGAGGCTTACCACCATGCACAGAGCCACTATTATCACGAGTCCTGCTCTGCCCTCATTGAATGATGCCGGCAGCACGGCAGCGAGCGCCTTGGACAAGCCGTAAGCCACTGCGCCCATTATCACCGATGCTATAACCGGCACAACGAAGGTATTGCGCTTATTTATCCTGAAACGTACATGCCTGTGCATTTTCATAATATTAAGTATGCACACTATGAGTGCAAATATTGAGTTAGCGTAGATTACCGCGAGCAGATCCTTGGTCAGATAGACTAATGCCACCAGCGATATAACGTGCACGATTAAGGCTAAGACCGCGTTTTTAAGAGGCGCTGACAAGTGTCCGAGGCCTTGCAGCAGTCCGTTGGTAATGGTTGAAAGTGAATACAGTATGATGGTTATGGAGCCGTGTCTCAGTACACTTATGAGTAAGGTATTATTCTCCGAGTTAAAGAGCAGATTGCATATCGGCTCCGCAAGTGCAAAGAGTCCTGCCGCCGCCGGTATGGATATAAGCATGACAAACTGCATGCTGAGCTTGAGCTTCATCACTGTAAGCTCTCTGTCACGGTCCGCGACCGCATTGGTAAGCGAGGGTATAACAGAGGAACTCAAGCTGTTCGATATAGCCACTGGTATGTTGAATAATATCCTGTATTCGCCAAATACTCCCCACAGGAACACACAGGAAGCGCCCATGCCTATCGCATTCATGCTGCGGCTGAATATGAAATCATCGAGCACCGTGCTGATATTGTAGATGGTCGAGCTAAGTAATATAGGTATGAGCGTAAGTAAGAGCACCTTGGCAAGATGAGCCGAGCTCTCTCTCTTTCGTGATTTCAGCGGTCCGGTGCTGCCGTCCTCGTATCTTACTCTCACCTTGCCGTTACCGTGGGGCATCCTGCCGTAAAGCAGGTATAAGAGTATAAAGAACAGCAAGGCAATAAGTGCGCCCATGCCGGTGCCTATGGTTGCTCCCGCAGCGCCGAAGGCGTAGCTGTAATCCGTCTCTGCATACAGGAGATTGGCTCTTGCGCCGTAGTCAAAGAGCAATATAGCCATGATGATGGACACGGCAGCATTTACAAGCTGCTCAAACACCTGTGAGGCAGCCGTCGGAACCATGTTGCCGGAGCCCTGAAAATAGCCTCTCATAATGCCGAGATAAGCCATA
>CAVHZK010000144.1:4826-6624 GCA_963640215.1 bacterium
GCCATTATCCATACTGTCGGTGCAAGCGTGCGCAGGGCATAACGGCAGAAGGGCTTCTCAAGGAAGTCCGCTATCATGCCGCTGCCGAGATACATCACCGCACAGGCCAAGCCGCCCATAATGGTAGCATATATAAATGTTACTCTCAGCGCTGTACGCACATCGTCGTAGCGACCCTTGGCAAGGCGCGTGGATACCACCTTGGACACTGCAGTCGGCAGTGAATATGAGCTGATAATAAGCAGGATATTGTATATGCTGTACGCGGAGGTGTAATATCCGTTTCCGACAGTACCTATAATCTCAACCAAGGGGATGCGGTAGAGCATCCCTATAATGCGGCATAATATACCTGTTATGGCAAGTATACTTCCCTGCGCTATGAAGTTGCGTGTTCTTGCATTTGTAAGCACGGCTGTTTCCTAAAAAATATTGATGGATTGTGAGAGTGCGTAAGCACGTAGCAATCCGTACTTTTATACAATGTAAGTGTTGACAGATGACGATGCAGGTTGCGTGCTCATAGGTATCTATCCTGTGACTACCGCAGTATCCCAAGCTCCGAGAGTATCTCCTCTTGCCTCTGTTCCATCTGCGTAGCCTCAGCTGCCTCCATATGGTCGTATCCCATAAGATGCAGCATACTGTGTGCGATAAGGAAGGCATATTCGCGCACTACATCATGCCCGTATTCCGCAGCCTGCGCCACGCAGTGGTCTACGGATATAACTATATCGCCTAACATCAGCTCACCTGTATCAGGATTAAATAAGTCCTCATTTTCATCAAAATGTTCAAAGCAGGCGGGTGCGCTGTACTCTATAAGCGGGAAACTCAGCACATCAGTACTGCGAGATATGTCACGATATTCCCGGTTCATCGTCTCTATGGCGGCATCATCCGTCAATAGGAGGCTGACGTCTATATCGAAAGGGCAGTCCTCGTGCTCTAAGGCCTTGGCTATAACCCTGTGAGCAATGTCCGTGTATTCCCCGGCAGTCATAAAGCCCTCTAAGCTGCCGTCTGCAAGTGCCTTTAAGCTGCCGCTGTATTCATTTTCTATGTTTATGGTCATTTAACTTAGCCTCATAAGCGTCATACGCCATGACTATCTTCTGCACCAGGGGATGGCGCACGACGTCACTGGCATTAAGCTCGACAAAGCCTATATCGTCGATGCGCTTTAATACCTTTATGGCTGTCTCAAGACCCGAGGCCTGATCCTTGTCAAGGTCCTTCTGCGTGAGATCTCCGGTCACAACCACCTTGGAGCCAAAGCCTATGCGCGTCAGAAACATCTTCATCTGCGCCGGGGTCGTATTTTGCGCCTCATCAAGTATAATGAACGCATTGTCCAATGTACGTCCCCTCATATATGCTAAGGGAGCCACCTCTATGAGTCCTTTCTCCTGATTGGCTATAAATGAATCCGCGCCCATAATGCCGTAAAGTGCATCGTATAGCGGTCTCAGGTACGGATCTATCTTCTGCTGCAGGTCTCCCGGCAGAAAGCCAAGCTTCTCTCCGGCCTCTATGGCAGGCCTCGTGAGTATGATGCGCTGCACCTCCTGTTCCTTGAATGCCTTGATGGCGAGAGCCATAGCGAGATAGGTCTTGCCTGTACCCGCGGGACCCGTGCCAAAGGTAATCATCTTGGTGCGTATGGCATCGACATATTGCTTCTGTCCTATGGTCTTGGGCTTAACGGGTCTGCCGCTTATAGTACGGCAAATGATGTCTTTGTCTATCTCGGCGACATCCTTCTCCCTGCCCTCTCCCTCCATGGACAGCGCTATAA
>CAVHZK010000145.1:0-4229 GCA_963640215.1 bacterium
TCTTTATTCTTCTCTGTTCATATCACACGCGTTCGCATATCCTCACCGGCTCGATATGGTCTGCGTTGAGGAGCTTCGCTGATGCCATCTCGAGTCCCTCATCGTCCGCATAGATGATCCTGCGTTCCTCCATCGTGAGTCCCCAGTCCGTATCAAAGCCCAGATGCCTGTATATGGCAGTATCCACGGGAGCAAGGAAGCACCAAGGATATCCCTCTCTCTTTAATCTCTCGATGATAAGCGTAAGCATGGCATCCATGTATCCTCTATGCCTGTATGCGGGAGTCGTGCAGACACAGAGGATGTACGGGACGAGATATGCTTTGTCACTGCCTCCCTCACAGGCATCTTTCGGCACAACCTTTACTATCATATACTGCGCAGATGCGACTATGCGTCCGTCAACCTCAACTGCCACTATTTCATCGCGGTTAATTGTACCGGCGCAGCTACCGTCATCATTTATCCTGCCGAAGAAAAGCTCATTGAACTCCTCGTCATTCCCAAATGCCTCGATAATGATATCCCTTATATGAGAGTATTCATTTCTATCGAGGAAGCGCGGAGCGGATGTGATGTTACGGTCATCCACGTGTTCTGCGCGCTCTAAGGCTATTTTTCCCGGTTGTGTCAAATTGGCCTGAGCGTCTGTGCAAGTTTCTCCATCATGCCCGATATTGCCTTGTCCCGCGATGATGCCACTCTCGTCCTCTGCTCGTCTATCCTTCATCACCTTGTCCTCTGCCTGAGTGTATATTTGTACTCGAACTCACTCGGATAATATGACAGCTTGGACTGTCTCAAGCCCTCTATGCCTACATCATCCTCGCGGTTCACAAGCTCCACGTCCGGGAACTCGTGACAGAGAAACTCCTTATTTATCATCTGATATAGTCCGTCTATATCGCTGTCTGCCTTCTCTACGTCGATAATAGCCATGGAACACGCCTCGCTCCTCACGCCTATAGAGAAAGCCTTGAGCTCTCCGTCTATGTATATACCGCCTATCCGCATATAGTCATAGGCTGCCTGTTCATTTATAAGAGCCTTGATACCGCGGTACTCGCCGTCAAGCTCCTCTGCCGGGTCGAATTCCTCCCCCGACTCACTCATACCGACGCCCTGATCCTGCATTTTCTTCCTCTTCATCCAAGCGTTGAGGAAGCGCTCTGCCTCGTCGTGATCTGCATAGCTTAGGCTGCGATACTCCCAGCTCCCGTCATAGAGCGAGAGGAATTTATTGATATGATTGCGTTTCTTGGATAGCTTGCGTCCGGCAAGCGTCCTTAGGGACTCCCCCGTATATATGTAGTCTCTTAGGTCGTCCTCTCTCGTGAGCTCATAATTATCAAGTGCACCTGCTGCCTTTAAGAGTGTGACGCCTTCCTCGTCTGCGGAGCTTATAACGAGCGGGATGCCGAGTGTATTATTAAAATAATCCTCTTGGAGCCTAAAATACTTGCTCATGTCAGCCTCACGGCAGAACGGCAGAAAGCCGTATGTCGAGCCATCCTCTCCATGGTAGCTTAAGAACAGCGCGTCCTCGAACTCGCAGTAACGCACCTCATAATAAAATCTGTAGAGAAAGCTCACCAAGGGCGAGCCGTCGCAGCTCTTCTGCGGTCTTAGGCTATAGTAATGCGACAGTCGAGCCAGATCCCCCGCTGTCAGTTCTTTGTATGTCATGGTGTAAAGTGTTGACGGATGACAGTGCCAAGTTGCATGCTTGCACGCATGGATGCGTAGCAATCCGTACTTTTTATCATATATATGTATTCAGCCTGCAAATACGCAGGCACCTATGTTTGCTCACTCTATCAACGAAGCTGTATGAGCTATACATGCCAACTCATTATAGCATGAGCCTGTCGATTGTGATATTATTTATATCTTAGGGAGTAATCGTCATGGCGGAATACGCATTTCAATCAATGACAGCTGCACAGAGGTTGTGGGGACACCTGCGGACAGTATGCAAGCATAAGTATTATGTTGCGCAGGGCTGTTTTCGCTGTGGTCTGTATCGTCAGGGAATAGTGCATGATCTGTCGAAATTCGCGCCAGCCGAGTTCGGTATCGGCATCAAATATTTTGATGGGCACAAATCTCCCAATGCCGTAGAGCGCAGCACTCACGAGGGATGTTCTACTTCATGGCTGCATCACAAGGGCAGAAATAAACACCATTTCGAGTATTGGATTGATTTCGCATTTCATAAGGATAAGACTGTATACGGCAACAAGATGCCCATGCGTTACCTCGTCGAGATGGTCTGCGACAGGCGTGCCGCCTGCATAACCTATCAGGGTCCCGATTACACACTTGCCTCGCCGTGGAACCATTATGCCATGCACAGGCAGTATATCATCATGAATGATGACACCCGCGCCGTATTAGAGAAATGCTTGAAGCTCATCCGTGACGAGGGCGAGGAAGCGTGCTTTGAGTACATGCGTAAGCTCCTCGCCATCACCAAGGGCACAGATTACAGCATGGAGTCGCTCGGCATCGAGGACCCCAAGGTAGAGTTCTGCTATAGTGTAGGCGAGGTCAAGTGGGAGAAGTTTAAGCAGGATTAAACATAATAAAGCAGATCCGTATAATCCGGATAGGGCCAGCTCTGCTTATCTACCAAGAGCTCTAACTCATCTACTATGCGTCTTTCCTCGGTCATCACCGGCACTATTTTCTTGTAGGCATTAAGTCCCGCCTTCATGGTATCTGCGGGCTGTGTCTTAAGCACTGCCTTGAGTGACTCCGTATTCTCGCAGAGCGCATTTACATGATCATTGATATCCTTGAGGAGCTTAAGCTCATGCGCCACGTCGACACCGAGCGCCTGCTTGGACTCTATGCCATAGGCAAGCTCGCTTCCGTATTTTACCGCGGCGGGCACGATGTCCTTCTCAGCCATGAGCACCATGGTGCGCGCCTCTATATTGATGATATTGGTGTATTTGCCGACGCCTATATTGCACCTCGCCTTGATTTCTTCCTTGGTAAGTATGCCATGCGCAGCGAGCAGCTCGACATTTTTCGCGTCCATATAATGGGCAAATGCCTCCGGCGTGGAGTTAAATATAGCAAGTCCGCGGCGTTTGGCCTCCTTCACCCATTCCTTGCTGTAACCGTTGCCCTCAAAGAGTATGCGCTCGTGCGCGGCAAGCTCCTCTCTGACGAGCTTACGTATCTCTTTCTCGAGACTCTTCTTGCCGGCATAGGGCTCTAACCTGTCGGCAAACTGCCTGAGACTCTCGGCAACCGTGGTGTTGATAATGTAGTTGGTGCAGGCAACATTTTCCGATGAGCCCGGCATACGGAACTCGAACTTATTGCCTGTAAATGCAAACGGCGAGGTGCGGTTGCGGTCGTCGTCGCTGTCCATAGCGGACGCCTTGGCTGTCGCTGTCTTGATGTCCGTCCCGTTGATAATGGAGTCAACCACCGTCCTCAGCCTGCGTCCCAAGTACATGGAAATAATAGCCGGCGGCGCTTCGTTGCCACCGAGCCTGTGGTCATTGCCCGCGGAGGAAACCGAGATGCGCAGCAGCACCTGATAATCGTCCACTGCCTTGATAACCGCAGTCAGGAACAGGAGGAACTTGAGGTTCTTGTCGGGCTCCTTGCCGGGGCTAAGGAGGTTATCGCCCTCTGCCGTGGTTAGCGACCAGTTGTTGTGCTTGCCGGAGCCGTTGATGCCCTCAAAAGGCTTCTCGTGGAGCAGGCATACAAAGCCGTGGCGATTGGCAACCTTCTTCATGATGTCCATCGTGAGCTGGTTGTTGTCTACGGCTATATTGGCTCTTGCAAATATCGGCGCCATCTCGTGCTGGCAAGGCGCGACCTCATTGTGCTCGGTCTTGGCATATATGCCGACCTTCCACAGCTCCTCGTCCAGCTCCTTCATAAATGCCTTGACTCTCGGTCTGATAGTGCCGTAATAATGATCGTCGAGCACCTGTCCCTTGGATGTCGGTGCTCCGAACAGTGTGCGCTCAGTAAGTATTAGATCCCTGCGCTTGGCGTAGTCCTCCTTGTTGATAAGGAAATATTCCTGCTCGAGTCCTACCGACGGATATACGTAAGCTGTATGCTCCCCGAGCGTATCGAGGACTCTCACTGCCTGTTTGCTGAGTGCATCAAGGCTGCGCAGGAGCGGTGTCTTCTTGTCTAATACCGCGCCGTCATATGAGCCAAACGAGGTCGGTATGCAGAGCGTGTCCTCTCTT
>CAVHZK010000145.1:4239-9231 GCA_963640215.1 bacterium
TCCCATACTGTATATCCTCTCGCCTCGAAGGTCTCTCTGATGCCGCCGGACGGGAAGGACGACGCATCGGACTCGCCCTTAAGCAATGCCTTGCCCGATAGCTCTAGGATAGCCTCTCCGTCAGAGTCTCTGTCTAAAAATGAATCATGCTTCTCTGCAGTTGAGCCGGTCATAGGCTGGAACCAGTGCGTGTAGTGAGTAGCACCCTTGCTGACCGCCCATTTCTTCATTGCCTCGGCGACCTCATCCGCGAGGCTCCTGTCCATGGACTCGCCCTCGTTCCTAACTCTCATCAGTCTCCTGTAGGAGTCCGAGCTCAACGTGTCCTTCATCACCTTTTCGTTAAATACCATGCTGCCGAAGCTGTCTGCGAACATATCTTCCCCCATTGCGGCTGTAATGCCGCGTGCTGTGTATCTATCTTGCTATGCGCTAAAAATGTTGCCAAACGGCAATGCTGACTGCGTATTTCACGCATGGACACTCCAGCGCGTAGCAATCCGTCACTTTTATGTTACGATTATTTTTATATCCTTTTATCTGTCTGTTGTACAGTATCCTCTGGCGAAAACGATGCACTTTCTTTGCTGCAGTTCGCGCATTTTCCATCGAAATGTTATGCGTGTATCAAATGCGAGAGTGCCGCTGTCCGACATCGGATTACTCTGTGCCACGTACTCTGCTCCGTCACTATCCTCGCAGCACCGGCTTAGGTGTTGCAGAGCTTATCATCTGCGCAATGTCATGATGCTCTCGATAAAGCTATGCAATATCTCGCCTGTCATGCCCCAGATTACGCCATGTTCCGTCTCATAGAAATAATAATCCTTGATACGTTTCGACCAGCTGTAGTCTCTGCCGCCCGGCACCAGCTCGTAATGAAAGTCCTCGGGCTGTCCGAACACAAAATCCGCACGGCTGTATTGGGGCTGCATTTTAAGGAGCTCATCTATCCCTACAGTAAATATGCTGTCGACCTCATCCTCGGAGTAAGTGCGCTTATAATTGGCTATGCTGCCTAAATATGAATATATTGACGAATCGCTGATGCCATTCATATAGAACATCGGCGCGATGAGCGTGATGTCCGACGCCTCAAGCCTCAGCTCCTCGCTCGCCTCTCTGACAGCTGTCTCCGCAGGCGTCTCGCCCTTTTCTACGCGGCCTCCAGGAAAGCACACCTCGCCGCCCTGTATAATCCTGCGGCTACGTACCTCAAACAGCACGGCTGCCTTGCCATCCTCATCCTCGACCAAGGGTATCAGCACAGCCGCATCCCGCGCCTTCTGCGCGCGGATACGCTCCATCTCATGGTCTCTGAAGTTGTCTTGCAGCTCGCTGATGTTCATGGTGGCTCCTTGGCACAGTTTACGCCGCTCTATTGAAATTAGAATAATCAATAATGGTTACTTCCTGCATCAACTGTTTAGCCCGTTCCGTGATATCTTCGATTTTCTGTACAACATCTCCTGCAAAAAAAACTTCATCGCATTCTTCGCACTTATAACAGGGAATATTTCTGATGACAAGCAAACCAAAGCCCATCTCGATTGCCTCACTCGTCGTACTTTTATAGGCCTCTCTGCCACATCTCATGCATTTCATCTGTATCACTCCGCTTTTTATTGCTTCGCACACGTCCTTCAGTCTGATGCCGCGTTCCGCAAATCGTTTCCGGCTATGTTGAGTTATTATAATTGAATCCGGTCGATTCAGTGCTTGGAACTGCTCTATTGAATATCCCATAGCCGCTATCCCCTTTCTGCAATAGCTTTATACTATCACAGAATTTCTTCTCTATCATTTTATATTATCTTCTTGAAATAAACCATCTTATCCTTATCACTTATCTCCCGATAATGGTGCTATCCACGATAAGAATACCTGCATGAGTCTTTAACTCAGAGCTATTTTCTTAAAGTATACCGCTTATTATTCAATTAACATAGCCGTCAGTTTATAGTATGATACTATGGTTCCAAGAGCAAAAACATGTGTATATGGCCGTTTTGGCAATGAAAATGAGCTAGTACGAGTATTTTTGACGATTGCAAAAGTGCACTTGCACTTAGCAATCTGGAATCTTATATGTATATTGTTATAATGGTACAAGATTGCGAGCATGCGTCTGCACGGAGCAATTTTCAAACACATGGATATAAATAACAACAACTTAAATACACGCACCGGCGGTGTGAGCAACAATGACCGGTGCACTGCTGAACCGCACAATGATGCGTCTTATGCTGGCAGCGCGCGCACTGTAAATGCAGATGCAGCTCATGGTGCGGACGCACATAGTGCGCGTAGATCCGCTGCACGTGCTCCGCGGCGACGTGAGATGCCTTTAAGCGGCACAGATATGGCGCACATCAGCGAGAGTCTCGAGGAGAGTGTCTCTGCCTACGAGTACGACGTACGCGCACACGGGGCACAGACCGCAGCACCTACACAAGCGCAGTCATACCCGGCAGCACATACTTTGGCTGCTGAGTCAGTCAAGACTCCTCAAGAGGCTTGTCCAAGTTATGCTGGGTTTGCTCGCCAAGCTACTGCACCTGTACAGCAAATTGACACTGTGCACGCGCGGCAGTCATACTCAGCTGATCCCGACTCGGAGCACTACGAGGCTGAGCTTGGCAACATGGAGGCTCTGCGTGCCGCGCGTGCCAAGCGCGCTGCTCATGGCAGTGGCCAGCAAGCTTCTGATGATGCACAGCGTCTGCATAGCGCTGACAGTGGCGCTTACGCAGCGAACACAGACGCCGAACAATATGACGACGCACCGCGGAAGAAAAAACGCCCCGTCCTGCAGCTCTTGCTGCTCCTCTTGCTGCTTGGCACAGGCTTCATCGGATACAAGTTCATCACAGGACAGAGCGGCTACTACACTGTGGCAGTATTTGGCGTGGACTCGCGCAACGGCAATGTCGGTAAAGAGGCTCTGTCCGATGTCAATATTATTGCACGCATAGACAGGGCATCCGGAGAGATAAAGTTAGTCTCGCTCTATCGTGATACCTATACGCAGATAGACTCAGAAGGGACCTATCACAAGCTTAACGAGGCGTATTTTCGCGGAGGTGCCGAGCAAGCGGTCTGGGCAGTTGAACACAATACCGATGTCGATATAGATGACTATGCTACCTTTAACTGGAAGGCCGTGGCAGACGCCATCAATATATTGGGCGGCATTGACTTGGAGATAAGTGATGCCGAATTCAAGTATATCAACGCATTTATCACCGAGACCGTAAATAGCACGGGTATAGGCTCCTATCAGCTTGAGCACGCGGGCATGAATCATCTTGACGGCGTGCAGTCAGTGGCTTACGCGAGACTGCGTCTCATGGATACGGACTTTCAGCGTACCGCGAGACAACGCAAGGTCATAGCGCTTGCACTCGATAAGGCCAAGGCGGCTGATTATGGCACTCTGCTGAACATCCTGACTACCGTCATGCCGCAGATATCCGCAAGCGTGACCCCGGACGACCTCGTGCCATTCATGCACGGAGTCAGCAAATATTACATCTCCGACACGGCAGGCTTCCCCTTTGATAAGGCAACGGCGGACATCGGCAGGTTGGACTGTGTAGTGCCTGTAACCTTGGAGAGCAACGCTATTAAGCTACATGAGTTTCTCTACCCCGGTACGCTCTACACACCGAGCGCAGGACTAAAGCGCATCAGTGACAGGATCATCAATGATACCGGTCTCAGCGGCTGATGAGCAGGAGCAAGGCTTCACCATGCGCTGCATTTGCAGACAGAGTTGTGTCGCATTTACATACAGCTTCAATATCTGCGGCTGTCGTCTAATGTTCACCCGTATCAATATCTTCAAAAGAGTCGTGATTGGTGCAAGTTTATAATGTCATTTCTGCCAAAAGATGGTATAGTTTCTCTGTGTGTCATTTACAGCGGAAGATTAAGGAGATTAGTAAGCTGATGTCTTACCTGATAGTTTCGGATTCATCATCAAATCTGCGCAGTATAGCGGGGGAGAACTACAAGACGGTGCCCCTCCATATTATGCTGGGCGATACGGATTGGGCTGACACTGCCGACGTGGATATGGATGCCTTCGACGAGGCTCTGGATAATTTCAAGGGCAAGACCTCATCGTCGTGTCCGTCTCCTGACGAATGGATTGCGGCCTTTGGCGATGCCGAAAACATATTTTGCTTTACTATCAGCTACAGTCTGTCCGGCTGCTATAACAGCGCCATGACCGCCAAGAGTATGTACGAGGAGCAGCACCCCGACAGGCATGTGTATGTTCTTGATTCCTTTGCGACGGGTCCGAGAATGGTGCTGATGGTTGAGTACCTAAGGGATCAGCTTGCCAAGGGCGTCGACTATGAGACCGCCTACCACAGGACGCTTGAGTACAGAGACAAGACCGGATTGCTCTTCACCTTACAGTCTATACAGATGCTTGCAAATGCGGGTCGTGTGAGTCCGCTCATCGCCAAGGCGGTCGGCATACTCGATATGCGCATGATAGGCGAGGCAAATGAAGAGGGCAGGCTCGAGTTAGTTGACAAACACCGCGGCTATAAGAAGACTCTGCTCGGCACCTTCAAGCAGATGCTTAAGCGTAACTACGAGGGCGGCAAGGTGGTTATCTCTCACAACCGCAATGAGCAGGCTGCCAATGATCTGGCTGAGCTCATCCGTGAGAAATTCGGTAATGTTATGATAGACATACACCGCACGACTGTACTGTGCAGCTATTACGCGGAAAAAGGCGGCTTCATCGTGGGCTTCGAGAGGAGCCACCCGTAACAGTCACAGATTGAAGATAAGCTTGCTGCAGATAAATTTTTATTGCTATTTGCGTGGCTTTAGAGTATGATATCAAGCAAGTTTTGCGAAACAACGGCGTTTCCCTAAGGGGAAATGCCGTTAATTGTTTCATGGGACAGTGCATCCTGTGAAACAATTAGGCTCTACTGATGGGGTATATATGGTACAAAGAAAAGTACG
>CAVHZK010000146.1:0-4711 GCA_963640215.1 bacterium
AGGTCACATCCATCACGGCGCAGTTGTCCTTGTAATAATCCTCTATGTCGTCCTCATCGATGAAGTCCGACGCCTGCGTGATGGAGTTGGTCATATCACACCAGATAATCTGATCCACACCTTCAACCTTCTCTATCTTGTCCTTGTACTGCTTTGCCTCGTAGAGCGTGACGTCCTTGAGCATGAGACGTCCCGTACCGGGATAGCCGAAGGTCTCCTCCATCTTGTCTATGGCTATCTTGGACGGTGCGAAGTCCGGCAGATACTGCGTCAGATCATAGTTGACCTTGACAAAGGGCGCCATGAACAAACTGACTATCACCAATATAACTACGCCGACGGCTATCGGCTTGCAGTTATCGACTATTATGTCGGCTATGTTTCTCTTGTGGGCTTCGCCTTGCGGGGTCTTGTCTGACGAGGCTTCGTCAATCCTAGCTTCATCTGCTGGAATCCTATCTGCCTGGGATTTATCTGGCGTAGGCTTGGCCCCGGCAGGTTCCTCTGCGTCTGCCGCATTGTCAGCTGTCTTGTCTGCTATACTGCTATCTATCTTGTCTGCAGTCTTGTCCGCTGCATCGTCTGCCGCCTTGTTTTGCTCATCAGTCATAGCTGTATCCTGCTCTGCGGTCTCGAGTTCCTTTTTCTTCCTAAATAACTTCATAATCTCATTAAACAACACAAATCTTTTTGTTGACACAAGTCTATTATCGTGCTAATTTCGATATTATAAAACAGGGGGCATAAAAAACACAATATACAATATTCATACGTCTGTCGATTATTTGTCGTTTTCCATATTAGCGTCTATGTATGCGCAGTTGACTTGACTCCGGATGAATATTCGATCCCTGTGCATATAACAAAATACATAAACTGTAATCTTGATGTCAGGAAATACTCCTGCCTCAAGACAGCATACTATGAGGGGTATTATAATATGAATACAACAGAAATTAAAGCGAGAGAGGACTCAACGGATCGCCGAGTCCGCAAGACGAGAACTGCTCTTAAGAAGAGTCTCACTACTCTGTTGCAGACCAAGGGGGTCAAGGATATATCGGTCAAGGAGCTCACTGAGCTTGCAGATGTGAACAGAGGTACCTTCTATCTGCATTATAAGGACGTGTTTGATCTCCTGGAGCAGTCAGAGGCTGACCTGTTGTCCGAGCTTGAGAATGTGTTTCAGGGAGTGTCGGGACGCGAGTTTATCGACCGCCCGGGGGATGTATTTGAGCGCATCTATGCCATGTGCAAGGAAAATGCAGACTTCGTGCATGTGCTCTTAAGCGAGAACGGCGACATTAAATTCATCAACAGCATGAATAGCTTCCTTAAGGAGCGCTGCCTGCATGACTGGGCTGATCTCGTCAAGGAGATAGACTTGAATCTCTTCGACGCCTACTACACCTTCCTTATAGGCGGTTGCGTGAGCCTGTTGCAATATTGGTTCAATACAGGTATGAAGCAGTCTCCCAAGGAGCTCGCCAAGATCACGGTTGATTTCCTCGTGCGCAGCACTGCCGGAGCGGCTCATTCATAATTTCTGCATAATGCTGTATATTTCTGCAAGCGTAAAATGTCGGGCTCCTTTCCGCATTTTGCGCTTATTTATTATGTTAGCGGTGGTTAATATTTGTTATCTATTGCTCACTAATGTTGCATAAAACTTACAACTTGTATTCAATTTTATAATTGATTTTATACAGTAAGTCTGCTATGCTTTGATACCAAGGTTACGGAAGTACATAAGCATATAGCAATCTGCACTTTCGTAGTATGTAGATAAGGCACACAATGATTTCAAACGATATTTAAGGAGGTATTCCCATGATTAAAGAGAAGCTTATCAAGCAGACAGCATTATTTTTAGGCGGACTGCTGTGCGGAACAGCGGGTCTCTCTGTACTCAAGAGCAAGGACGCCAAGAGGATCTACGCTGAGGGCGCGGCAGCTGTACTGCGTGCCAAGGAGGAGATAATGACCGGCGTTACCGCAGTACGTGAGACAGCAGGTGATATACTCGCAGAGGCCAAGGACATCAACGAGCAGCGTGCAGAGGAGGAGGCCGCCAAGGTTATAGAGGATACGGCTGAGACTGAAAGCACAGACAAGAAGCAGACCAAGGAGAGGAAGGCTTCCAAGTAAACAATCGTGCCTGCGTGTATTTGCAGGCGCCACATATAATAAAAGTACGGATTGCTGCGTGCTTACGCACTCTCGCAATCCGTAATCACTTTTAGAGTAAACAACAAACATGAAATGTATCATACTGCATGAATCCAAGGGTCGTCTGCGTGTGCATCTGTATGCCGGCAGAATGACCCTTGATAAGGCGGATCTGATTAAATATTCACTCCGCACGATAAAAGGCGTCAGATCGGTCAGCGTGTTTGACCGTACATCTGATGCTGTTATTACTTACAGATATAAGGCAGGCGATGCGGCAGCGTCTCGACTCATCCGAGATGAGATAATATCCGAGCTTGCCGCATTTGACTTTGACAAGGCAAGGGCGGCAGAGCTAGTACCGGCTCACACCGGCACTGCACTAAGCCGTGAGTATCAGAATCGTCTCGTCAATACCATAGGTGCGCATTACCTCAAGCACTTCCTCGTACCGGCTCCCATAAGGATGCTTACCACACTCCTGCAGTCGGCACGATATATAGTGAAGGGGCTTAACGTCCTCTTGGATCTGCGGCTCAACGTATCCGTGCTTGATGCCACGGCTATCTGCGTGTCCATACTCCGCTCGGACTTCAATACAGCGAGCTCCGTTATGTTCCTGCTCAAGATAGGCGAGATACTTGAGGAGTGGACGCACAAGAAATCCGTCGACGATCTTGCATCTACCATGTCTCTCGGCGTAGACAAGGTATGGCTGCGTACCGAGACCGGCGAAGATGTGCTGACTCCGGTCAACAGGCTCAGTAAGGGTGACTGCTTCGTGGTACGCACCGGCAATATGATACCCTGCGACGGCAAGATAGTATCCGGTGAGGCAAGTGTCAATCAGGCATCCATCACCGGCGAGTCACTGCCTGTCGCCAAGAGTATCGGCTCTTATGTATATGCCGGTACCACGGTTGAAGAGGGCGAGTGTGTCATCTGCATAGATAAGCTGGCGGGCGATGCACGCTATGACCGCATAGTCAAGATGATAGAGGAGTCCGAGAAGCTCAAATCAGCAGCCGAGGACAGCGCCGCCAATCTGGCCGACAGACTGGTTCCGCTCAGCTTCCTTGGTGCAGGACTTACCTGGCTCCTTACGCGTAACCCTGCCAAGGCAGTTTCCTGCCTGATGGTTGATTTCTCATGTGCGCTTAAGTTAGCCATACCGATAACTGTGCTCTCCGCTATGAGAGAATGCAGCGCTGACTCCGTTACAGTGAAGGGTGGCAAGTTCCTTGAGGCTGTAGCTGAGGCGGACACCATAGTATTTGATAAGACAGGTACGCTTACACATTCGCAGCCTCATGTCGTAGCTGTCATAGGCTTTGGACGTAAGGATCCCGACGAGATGCTGCGCATAGCAGCCTGTCTTGAGGAGCATTATCCGCACTCTATGGCGAACGCTGTTGTAAATGAAGCCCTCGTGCGTGGACTTAATCACGAGGAGTGTCATTCCGACGTGGAGTATGTAGTGGCGCATGGCATATCAGGACGGGTGAACGGCAAGAAGGTCGTGCTCGGCAGCCATCACTTTGTGTTCGAGGATGAACAATGCACCGTGCCTAAGGGAGAGCAGGCGAAGTTCGACGCCATCCCGGGTGAATATTCACAGCTCTATATGGCTATGTCCGGCAAGCTCTGCGCGGTTATCTGCATAGAGGATCCGATAAAGGACGATGCTCCCATGGTTATCAAGGCACTAAGAGATGAGGGCTTTACCAACCTCGTGATGATGACAGGCGACAGCAAGCGCACCGCAGCTGCCGTAGCTGCCAAGCTGAGCCTTGATCATTACTATGCCGAGGTACTGCCGGAGGACAAGGCTAATTTCATACATCAGGAGCACAAGGCTGGTCACAAGGTGATAATGATAGGCGACGGCATCAATGACTCTCCGGCGCTGTCCGCTGCAGACGTAGGCATAGCCATCAGCTCCGGCGCTGCTATCGCACGCGAGATTGCAGATATCACCATCGCATCGGACGATCTCTATGCGTTAGTGCGTCTGCGCCGCTTAAGCCGCGCGCTGACTAGCCGCATAGCCTTTAACTACAGATTCATCATGGGCTTTAATTCGGCTCTCATCGCAGCCGGTGTCGCAGGTATCCTGCCGCCCGCTACAACAGCTCTCCTGCATAACATATCGACTGTCGGCATCAGCTTACAGAGCATGACAGAGCTCATTGAGGAGGACAGGAAACAGATAGGCAGTAAGCAAGAGATGAGATAAAGCGGTGTGATTTTATACTTAATTCAGCGGCAGGGAAGAAGCTTGGCTAAGCTTCTTCCCTGCCGCTATAGTATAGACAGGATCTGAAATTTCAACAAACAAGTTTGTTTAATCTGTGCGCATCAAGCTTATTTCGTGGTCTGTGTAGGCACTCAACGTACTATGGTCAAGCCTGGTATTTGATTGCTCGGCGCGTCGTCCTCGATTTGCTTATCATGCCCTTGCGGGTTCCAAGGTCAAGGTCTCTTCGAGAGCAAGCTTGCAGAGAGCCTTGTGCCTCGTTACCCTGTTGCATCAGTACTTCGC
>CAVHZK010000147.1:0-6744 GCA_963640215.1 bacterium
CCTTGCATGCAAGCATGCAGTCTGATTTTGCATCCGTCAACACTTTTAGAGTAGAATTTCAACAGGAGGAAGCAATGGGACTTATTAAAGCTATCACCACAGCAGTCGGTCAGGGTCTGGGCGAGCAATGGAAGGAAGTCATCCAAGCCGGTGACATGAGCGACAAGACAGTATTTACCAAGGGCGTGCCGGTCAGAACAGACGGCAGCAATACCAAGGGAAGCAGCGACATCATCACCAATGGCTCTACCATCCACGTGCTTCCCAATCAGTTTATGTTCATCTTGGACGGAGGCAAGGTCGTAGACTATACCGCAGAGGAAGGATATTACACTGTAAATAATTCCTCGGCACCGTCGTTCTTTAACGGTGAGTTCAAGGACACCATGGTGAACGTATTAAACAGGATACAGTACGGCGGTACCAATCCGCAGAAACAGCAGGCGTTCTTCATCAACCTGCAGGAGATTAAGGGCATAAAGTTCGGCACACCGGCGCCGGTCAACTACTTTGACTCCTTCTACAATGCGGAGCTGTTTGTGCGCGCACACGGTGATTATTCTATCAAGGTCACCAATCCGCTCCTTTTCTACGAGCAGGTTATACCAAAGAACAGCGAGCATGTAGATATTGATGATGTAAATGAGCAGTACATGAGCGAGTTCATGCAGGGCTTCTCAGCCGCATTGAACGCCATGAGCGCCGAGGGCATACGCATATCCTTCCTGCCTTCCAAGGCTCCCGAGCTTGCCAAGCACATGCAGACAAGCCTCGACGAGGACTGGAACCAGAACAGGGGCTTCGAGGTTGACCACGTCGGAGTTGCAAGCGTATCCTACACGGACGACAGCCAGAAGCTCATCAACATGCGCAACCAGGGCGCTGTGATGGCAGATCCTTCTATCAGAGAGGGATTTACTCAGTCGGCAGTTGCAGCCGGCATACAGGCAGCAGGCTCCAATACTGCAGGTGCAGGCGCTGCATTTATGGGCGTCGGCATGGGCATGGGAGCGGCAGGCTCATTTATGGGCGCAGCCTCACAGACCAATATGGCTCAGATGCAGATGCAGCAGCAGGCACAGCAGCAGACGGCGCAGGCAGCACCGGCAGCCGCCGCTACTGGCGCAGCGGGCTGGGTATGCTCTTGCGGAACACAGAACAGCGGCAATTTCTGCACCAATTGCGGCACGGCTAAACCTGCACCGCAGGCTCCGGCAAGCTGGACCTGCTCCTGCGGAACAGTGAACACGGGTAATTTCTGCACTAACTGCGGCACCAAGAGAAGCTGATAAGTAATTATATGTCCCGCCGTGCCAACACACGGCGGGCGTTTTCTACACTAAAGGTGTTGACGGATGACAATGCGGGAGCGCTTCAAGCGCGTAGCAATCCGTACTTTCAGAGGCTATAATAGTGCCTGCAATCCGCAGGCATGACATACTCATAGGCAAGGGGAACATGCAATGGCAGCTATAACATTCAAATGTCCGAACTGCGACGGACCGCTCACATGGAACGGTGATAAGTCCAAGTTTGTCTGCGATTATTGCAGAGCCATGTTTACGGAGGAGGAGCTGCAGGCTCTCGCGCCTGCCACATCCAAGGCTGAGGAAGTCGATGCCGAGACTGTGGCAGCCACAGCCAAGTCAGATGACAAGCTTAAGAGTGCCGTAGAGCAGGGCAGCAAGGAGTCAGAGCAGTCAGGCGGCAAACAGCCCGCCAAGATGAAGATATATGTGTGCCCGTCCTGCGGAGCACAGGTAACAGGCGATGATACTACGGCGGCGACAAGCTGTTTCTACTGCCACAATCCGATAGTATTAAGCGATAAATTCTCCGATGATTTCACACCGGATTATATTATTCCTTTCCAGATAGATCGCAAGAAGGCGGAGGAGATATTTACCGGATGGGTACAGCGGCAGCGTTATATCCCCAAGGATTTCTACAACAAGCAGCAGATAGAGCTCCTCAGCGGAGTGTATTTCCCGTACTGGGTATATGATTGCACGCTGCATACCGATGTAGTGGCTAAGGGTATCAAGACACGCACTTGGGATACCGGGAATCTGCGGTATACGGAGACCAGCACCTATGACATCAGCAACTCAGGTGACGCGCCAATTAAGAATATGTCGCGCATAGCATTAAACAAAGCGAGCAAGGTGCTCTGCGAGAGTGTTATGCCCTTTGACCAGTCCAAGCTCAAGGATTTCAAGGCGGGATATCTGCAAGGATATATCGCAGAGATCAGAGACATAGAGAAGGACGAGATTAAAGCTGAGATAGCCGAGGAGCTCAATGATTATGCCGACAGTGCGGTCAGAAACGGCATAGGTCAGGGCTACAGCAGAGTCGATGTGGAGAGCATGAGGACCGAGGCGCGTAATGAGCATTACAATTATGCACTCATGCCCGTATGGACGGTTACATACAAGGGCAAGGACGGCAAGACCTATTACTTCTCCATCAACGGAGAGAGCGGCAAGACCTGCGGCGAGCTGCCGGCAGATAATACCAAGCTCATGAAACTGTTCTTTACTATATTCGTACCGGTATTTGCAGCTCTGCTTGCTATATGCTGGTTTATACTGTAAGGAGGCGCGGCATGAAGAAGATAACTGCAATTACGATAAGTGCGTTGATGATGTTTACTCTTGCCTTTGCCTCATTTGCAGAGACGGCATCAGGCGGCATATCCGGTGAATTAAGACAGGCGGCTGACTCGGTAAATATAGCAGAGGATGCGCGAGAGGCAGGCTCCGAGATAGAGAGTCTCTACAATCAGGGGGTGCACGTATTTGATACGGCAGGACTCCTTACGGACGATGAGACAGCGGCCTTAGAGGAGAAACTCGCGGCTGTCGAGGCAGAAGCAGGCTTTACCGTGGCGGTATTTACCTCGGACGGCGGTAACTCCGAGGCGACGAGCGCCGAAGATTATGCCGACATGATATATTACTACGGCGAGCTTGGCACGGACGAGGACAAGGACGGCGTCATATTGGTTATAGATATGTATGCGCGTGAGGTATATATCTATACTCAAGGCATCGCGACAAGGTATATCACCGATTCGATGCGTAACTATATCTATGACGAACAGGACGGAGGTCTGTACGGACGTCTTAGCGACGGAGATTATGCGGGCGCATGTGACATATTTGCAGATGGCGTGCAGGAGGCATATCAGGGCGGCATCAGCTCGGATCAGCAAAATTATGACGTCAACACCGGCAAATACGACTCATACACCAAGAAGAGCATAAGCTTATTCGAGATAATTGTATCGGCAATAATCAGCTTTATCTGCGCATGGATACCGATAAGCTCGATCAAGCGTAAATATGCCATGAAGTCCGAGAAGAAACAGGCTCAGGGCTTCAATATGGCATACAGAGCTGATGCAACATACGCATTTACCGCGGCAACGGGTGCGGCGGCAGCAGCCAAGCTGCTCTCTAAGAATGTGACGAGTATACCGATACCGAGACCTACCAACACAGGCGGCGGCGGAGGTTCTCACGGCGGCGGCATATCGAGCGGTTCGGTAGGCAGAGGCGGCAGCTTCCACGGAGGCGGCGGACGGAGCTTCTGACAGGAGTAGGATGGACAGACAGATAATTCTGTTGAGAGATATATACGAGGATGGCAATGTGACCCAGAGAGCCCTGTGCAAGAGCACGGGGTTTGCTCTGGGCACTGTTAATACGCTGATCACCAAGATGACTGACGCCGGACTTATACTCCGTGACCGCTCAGGCTATAGACTTACTGACGCAGGTTTAGAGGAGCTACGCCCTTACCGTGTGGACTGCGCACTCATCATGGCAGCAGGCTTTGGTTCAAGATTTGTGCCGCTCTCATTTGAGAGGCCCAAGGGACTCTTAGAGGTATTCGGCGAGCCCATGGTAGAGAGACAGATATGCCAGCTCAAGGAAGTCGGCATAGATGATATAGCCCTTGTAGTCGGATATATGAAGGAGAAATACGAATACCTCACCGACAAATTCGGTGTTAAGCTTATATATAATCCCGATTATGCGTCAAGGAACAACATAGGCAGTATAGAATACGCCTATGATTACCTCTACGGCAGGAATGCATATATATTGAGCTCCGACAACTGGATACGCCGCAATATGTACCACAGCCATGAGCCTTGGGCATGGTATTCGAGCAGACATGCAGACGGCAGAACCTCGGAGTGGACGCTGATTACCGACAAGAAAGGACGTATAACCGATACCTTTCCCGGGGGCGCGGACTGCGACTATATGTACGGACCGGTGTATTTCTCGAGGGAGTTCGGGGAGAATTTACTGCCTGTACTAAAGCGCTACTGTGAGCTGCCGGGCACTGAGGACTACTACTGGGAGGATGTCCTCATGCAGATGCTTAACGGCGAGGCCAAGAAGCGCTTAAATGCCTACTTTGGGCGTATACCGGAGATAGGTATGTGCGACAGGATAGAGATGTATATCAATCGCCAGCCCGATGATAATGTCTATGAGTTTGAGAACTTAGAGGAATTGAGGCGCTTTGATCCCAAGTACAAGGACGATTCGGGCTCAGAGGCTATGCAATTTGTCGCAGGCACCTTCAAGGTGCGGGAGTCCAAGATACACGATATACGCAGGCTCAAAGCCGGCATGACCAATAACTCGTGGCTCTTTGTCCTTGACGGCAAGTCCTATATATGTCGTATACCGGGGGAGGGCACAGACAAGCTCATAAATCGACGTAATGAGGCTGCCGTATATAAGGCAGTCGCCCCGTTAAATATAACGGAGACGGTCGATGCCTTAGTCGGTGATACGGGATATAAGATTTCCGAGTATTACGAGGATTCGAGAAATGCGGACTTTACCGATGAGACAGATCTGAAATATTGCATGATTAAGCTACGCTCCTTGCATGAGTCCGGCGTAAGGGTAGAGCATGATTTCGACATACGCAGGATGCTCTTATTCTATGAGGAGCTCTGTGGTGAGGTATCATTTAACGATTACGAGGAGATGAAGTCACGGCGGGATGAGCTGCTTGGCTGGGTAGATAAGCATAAGCAGGACAAGGTGCTCGCGCACATAGACCCGGTGCAGGACAATTTCCTCTTCCTCAAGGGAGCGGATATCTCCGACACTGAGCGTGACCTTAGACTTATTAAGCTTATAGACTGGGAGTATTCCGGTATGTGCGACCCCATGATGGATCTCGGCATGTGTGCGATATACTCATATATGGATGAGACAAGAGCGGCACACATGGCAGAGTTCTATTTCGGGAGAAAGCCAAGTGAGGATGAGCTCATGCTCATATATGCCTACATGGCACTCGGAGGACTGCTCTGGGCACTGTGGGGTCTATACAAGGAGAAGTTAGGCGTACAGTTTTCGGATTATACGATTAAGATGTACAGATATTTTAAGGATTATTCAGCCAAGGTGCTGAAGATAAGAGAGCAGGTGACAGTATGAGGAAGAGTGCAATAGTATTGATGATAGCTGCATCAATGTATGCGGCAGGATTTAACAGCTATGCCGAGATTATAAGTGATGTGCCGTCAGCCGTGACGGATACGTCACAGTCAGTAGAGGCTCCGCCGACAACTACTACATTGTCATCTGGCAGTACCTCTTCAGATTCAAGCCAGTCAGATGGTGTCACCTCGATAATAGCAGGCGGACCCGGCAGCTCGCAGACGCAGTCAACAGCTAATGCCGGAACAACAGCCGGTACAGAGGAAGTGGCTGTCAGCAACGCCGGTGAGACGGTTATCGTAGATGTACCGGGCTCGGCTCCTGATCTGCCGAGCATAAAGAGCATGGGCTCTGCGACCAGCACGGGAGTCATCATAGCCGCACCAAGTCTCATCACCAATACTGTGTCTCCAGAGGCAGGCAGCAAGTATGCCTCGGATGCCAAGACCCGTGTGGAGCTTGGTTTCACCGTGGTATCGCCCAATGTCGATTACAATGGCTTCAAGGTAGCCGAGGGCAGCGTACAGCTTAGCGACGGCAGCTGGGACAGCATAGGACATGACAAATACATCAGACAGCCGTATTTTAGACTCCTCAGAGAGGAAGGCGACTGGTATATAGTAGCGGTACATGCAAGGCGCATAGGCAATTATTCCACGCCGGACGGCAGCACGATAAGCGAACTGTGGCTCAAGAAATCCGACTGCACCGCCAAGAATTATATAGAGCTTAATACAAGCAGTGCCAAGAGGCAGGCGATAGTGAAGTATGCGCTTAGCCTCCTCGGTAAGGGCTATACCTACGGCGGTAATGGTCCGGACGCCTTTGACTGCTCCGGCTTTGTCAATCACGTAATGAGCACCAACGGCATCAGCGTGGCACGTACCTCGACGGAGATATGCTCCAACGGCTACGAGGTAGGCATCACAGGCTTGCGTCCCGGCGATATAGTAGGACGCTCGGGACATGTCGGCATATATATAGGAGACGGCTACTTTATACACGCTGCCGAGTCAGCAACGGGTGTCATAACCGACAGCATAGAGATATATAATAAGTCGTCGGCATTTACAGCATACAGAAATGTGTCAGGAGACTAAGTTAGGGCGATAGCAAGCCGTCTGGCAACACTTACATAGTATAAAAGCACGGATTGCTACGCGCTGGCGCGCTCTCGCAATCCTACAAAGCGAGTTCCACTTTGTTTCACTCGTGACGCGGCATTCGTCATAAGCCTGAGCAAGCTCCGGCTTCTTCCTCATTG
>CAVHZK010000148.1:0-2341 GCA_963640215.1 bacterium
ATCTGCCACCGGGTAACCGTCATCGCCAACATGATAGCTCTTATAAGCGCTATAGGTTCCCAACACACCAGGCGAGCTCGCGAGCACCATATGCTTGGGATTGGTCAGAGCAGTGCAGCCCCTAATCCAGATACCCTGATCAGCCGCACTGTAATCCGAACTATTATAAGCATTATTGTGCAATAAATCATTGTGTGAGCTGTCGAGACTCTTATTGGCAAGATCAACCACACTTAAGAAGACAGCGTCATTATCTGTTGACTGGAATGCGTAGATATAATACCTGTCATGCGCATGAACAAGATAGGACTCCATGGAATAGCATTGCCATTCACCGTTAATATCCAGATTGCCTATGCTAAACGTAGGCGTATAGATACCCCACTCGGCATTATCGCCAACTGCGTCAAGAGAAATGTCCAGTCTCTCTCTCTTGCCCGTGCCCACATCTATGTTCACGGATTTATTGGGGTTGAGCGTCATGATGTAGTCCTCGCAGGCCTTGGTGTACTGCTCATTGAAGATCTCCGGTGCTTCATCAAAATAAATGCTTATATTCTGCGCTCCGAGCACATAGGCACCAAGAGTATATGGTGCAAAATAAACCGTTACGCCCTCAGGATCCAGACTCCACTGTATGCTCTCATTAGAGTTAAAGTCGTAGCTCTTGAGCTCTTCACCGGCATCCGTCAGCCCGCTGTAATCCGGCTTGCTCGTATACTCCTCTGCAAACCTCTCGGAGACAAGCTTGGTAAATGCGTCCTTGTCCCTTACAACATCGCCCAAGCAGAGCTCCTTACCTGTCTTAGTGTCAAAGTTGACACCATAAGTGTAGTAATAGCCGTGAGCTCCGCCATGAAAATCATCATAATCAATAAGTATGCTCACAGCATTGCTGTCAGCCCTTATAACGCTGCCCTTTAAGGTCTCGCTGATATACATAGCGGAATCTTCGCCAAATGCATCCTTTACATCTGCGTACTCTGACCTTAGCTCCTTAAGTATACTGTCCTTACCGGCATCATATTTGCTGTTATATTGTTCAAATGCTTTATTAAGCTCAGGGTACTCCTCTGCCGACTCATCATCAAGATAGATCCTCGCATACTCATACTGTGCTTCGGTTACTGTGCCATTGTCACCCCGATCGGCTGTGGCAGTGTAATTCACCTGCTCAATGCGCACTGTTACAGGCTTGACCTCATCTGTGTCTCCTGTGACCTCCTCTTGCGCTGCAGCCTCCTCGGACTCATCTGCTGCTCCTGCGTCCTTGCTCTTGGTCTCTGCTGCTACCTCTGATGAAGTGCTCTCCGTTGACTGCTGCTTTGAGCATCCTGCAAATGCTGTCGTCATAAGTCCTACACTTAGAGCCAGAAACAATATTTTTTTCTTCATAGGTACTCTCCTGTTTTTAGTCTTTGTCTTTTTTATATTGATGTCATTTGTTAAGCGATTCTACTATCGGCAGCAGCTCAAGCGGCTCTCTTATCAAATAATCGGCTCCGTTTTCCCTTAGCTCCGCCTCATCTCTGAAGCCGTAGAGACAGCCCACTGCCTTCAGCCCCGCATTGACAGCGGTCTGCATATCCGTCTTGGTATCGCCTAGGTATATGACCTCATCCTTAGTTACACCGAGCGCCTGCATGGCATTGAGGCAGCCCGTCGGATCAGGCTTACGCGGTACTATGCCGTCGTCGCACACCACATAATCAAAATAGCCCTCGCCAAATGTCTCCCCAAGAGTCTTGTCAGTCGGTACCTTGGGCTTGTTGGTGATGCACGCAAGCTTGATGCCCTGCGTCCTGAGGCTATCAAGTGTCTCCCTCATACCGGGATAGGGCGCGGAATTATCGAGATAATGCTCGGCATATACCCTCAAGTACTCCTCGCACGCCTCATCAAGCTCGGCAAGCACATCATCCGCCTGCATCTCTAACTCCATCGCCTTGTCAGGCTCCTTGTGCTCTATCTTGGCCGCCTTGGCATAGAGACTGTCTGCTGTAGCCTTGAGCGCCTCTTCGGTGAATCTGCGATATCCGTTTCCTACGTACTGCCGCGTCTGCTCCTCGCTTATCTCGTTACAGTTAAACTTGCGCATGACCAGATTCATAGAGGCTCTAAGTCCGCCTATAGAATCTACCAATGTCCCGTCCAGATCAAAAAAAGCTGCCTTAATCATGGTTGAAAGTATCCTTATTATAGTGTGTTGCCGCGGATATGTAAGTTGCCCAGCGTTACGCCACAGCATTGAATATTGGTTTGGGTGTCAAAACACCCAAACCTTTGGTTACACGGATTGTTCCGTGCTACGCACTCCCACAATCCTTCCTCAATTCGGGTT
>CAVHZK010000149.1:0-5181 GCA_963640215.1 bacterium
TATATCACAGGTAAGGGCAGGTGTAATTATACCAATGTCTGTGATTTTAATACCTTCATTGAAAATATAGTCAGCAATAAGAAATTCATGTATTCCTCGCTGAGAGCCTTCATGCCGGAGGATATGACTAGACTGCTGGAGGAGAATGGCTGCCGCACCAAGACGGAGAGAGGAAACCGCGCATTTCCAGCCTCAGACCACGCCTCTGACGTCACAGCAGCGCTTACGCGCAGGATGAAGAAGCTCGGAGTGGAAGTAAGGCTAAATACTGAGGCAGTAGGGATAGAACGTATAGAGATAGAACGCACAGAGTCAAGTCAATCGACAGAAGAGACTGTAGCTTATAGCATAACGCTCAGAGACACGATGAAAGGGAGGACAAGCACATACACAGCTGACAGCGTCATCATAGCCACCGGTGGCCTAAGCTATCCGTCAACCGGCTCCACGGGAGACGGATACAGCTTTGCTAAGGATCTGGGGCTTGAGACGACAGAGACGAGACCGGCACTTGTGCCGCTTGAGACCTCTGGTGAGGACTGCGGCAGCTTGCAAGGCGTAAGCCTTAAAAATGTCACTGTGACCATAAGCCTTGACAGCGGCAGGAAGATATACGAGAGCGAGATAGGAGAGCTTTTATTTACACATTTTGGACTCAGCGGTCCCTTGATACTCTCGGCGTCAAGCCTTGTCGGAAAATATCTTGACGACGGAGGTACCTTACGGCTTGCTATAGATCTCAAGCCCGCTCTAAGCATGGAACAGCTTGACCGCAGGATACTTAAGGATCTGGAGGCCTCCCCCAACAGCAATATTATAAATGCGCTCGACAGGCTGCTTATATCCTCGCTCAGACCCGTTATCTTAAGACGCTGCAATATACCCCCGGATAAGAAGGCAAGAGATCTAAGCCGCAAGGAACGCGAGACGCTTGCACGGGAGATAAAGGCATGTACATTTACAGTGACAGGCACAAGAGGATACAATGAGGCTATCGTCACGCAGGGCGGAGTATCCGTAAAGGAACTTGACCCCAAGACCATGGAAGTGAGGAAATCAAGAGGCATATACTTTGCCGGAGAGGTGCTCGACGTGGACGCATATACGGGCGGCTTCAATCTCCAGATAGCGTGGAGCACGGGCAGAGCCGCGGGAATTGCGGCAGCAGGCAATATATGATAAAATCACAAGGTTATGAGCATAGATTACAGAGACAAGGACACGACGCTTATCGAGGGCAGAAATGCGGTCATGGAGGCACTGCGCTCGGGGCGGTCGATAGACAAGGTATTGATACTTGACGGCAACCACGACAGTGCGCTTGGCGGCATCATAGCGGAGCTAAAGCATCATCCTGAGACCAAGCTGGAATTTGCAGCAAAGCAGCGGCTCGATAGTCTCTCTGAGACGGGAGGCAGGCATCAGGGGGTTATCGCTTACGCAGCCGCCTACAATTATGCCGAGGTAACTGATATATTGGAGCTGGCAAGGTCGAAGGGCGAGGAGCCTTTTGTATTCATATTGGACGGCATAGAGGATCCGCACAATCTCGGCGCCATCATACGTACAGCCAATATGGCAGGCGCGCATGGCGTCATCATCAGGCTGAATCGTGCAGCAGGCCTCACGGCGACAGTAGCCAAGGCATCTGCTGGAGCACTTAATTATACGCCGGTCGCCAAGGTGAATAACATAGCGAGAACCATAGATGAGCTCAAACGTGAGGGGCTGTGGTTCGTATGCGCCGATATGGATGGTGAGAGCATGTACAGGCTTAACCTCAGGGGCGCGATAGGACTCGTTATCGGCAATGAGGGCAAGGGCGTGTCTGAGCTTGTGCGCAAGAAATGCGACATGACCGCGGCTATCCCTCAGTTCGGAGACATAGATTCGTTGAATGCGTCAGTTGCTGCAGGAGTGCTGGCATACGAGGTGGTGCGGCAGAGAATAGCTGCAAGATAAGTACATGGACTCACCCTGTAAGGACAATTATATCGGCAAGGACACGGCAGTAGATAAGGATACCATAGGTAAGAATACTGCAGGTAAGGGCGGGCAGAAGCGCGTGCTCATATATGCTACGACTGCGTATATGATAGAGCGCTTTAATATGATGAATATACGCCTGCTGCAGGACTTGGGATATACCGTGGATGTGGCATGTAATTTCGAGACGGGTAATCCAATGAGCCGTGAGAGCCTCGAGAGCTTCAAGGCAGAGCTTAAGGCGCTGAATGTCGAGACGATACAGCTTCCCTTAAACCGCAGGATATATGATGTAATAGGTAACGGACGTGCATTGTTTAGCTCCGTAAAGCTTATGCGTGATAGACATTACAGCTTCGTACATTGCCATACTCCGGTCGGGGCTGCTGTGGCAAGACTTGCGGCTTGGCTTACCGGTACACGGATCATATACACGGCACACGGCTTTCATTTCTTTGACGGGGCGCCGAGAGTCAATTGGCTCTTGTATTATCCTGTCGAGAAGCTGCTTTCACACCTCACTGATGTGTTGATAACCATCAATAGTGAGGATTATGAGAGAGCAAGGGCGAAGTTTGCCATGAAGCACCTCGAGTATGTGCCGGGTATAGGCATAGATACGGAGAGATTCACAGTAGATGTGCTAAGCCGTAAGGAGATGCGAGCGGAGCTTGGTATTGCTCCCGGCACCAAGATACTGCTGTCAGTAGGCGAGCTAAGCCGCCGCAAGAATCACATATCTGTGCTGAGAGCTCTTGCTACATCCAAGGAGCTTAGTGGCTGCTGCTATGTCATAGCCGGTACCGGTGTATACAGAGACGCATTGCAGCAATATATAGACGAGCAGCATGTAGAGGACAGAGTCAGGCTTATAGGATACAGAGAGGACACGCGTAGGCTCTACTGCGCAGCAGATGTATTCGTATTTCCCTCATATCAGGAGGGGCTGTCGGCTGCACTTATGGAGGCGATGACATGCGGACTGCCTGTAGTTGCAAGCCGCATCAGAGGCAATACCGACCTTATAGATGATGAGGGCGGTGTGCTCTTCGAGGTCGGCAGAGAGCCAAGGCATATTGAGGATGAGAGTATATCAGTGCCGTATATCAGAGAGGCGCTGGAGAGTATATTTAAGCTTCCCGAGGAGACCTTGGCTGCGATGGGAGAGCATAACCGTGACAAGATACGAGAGGGCTTCGGTACTGATGCGGTAAGACATAGACTTAAGGAGATATACACGAGCCTAAGCTAAGGATATATGAAGGAATATTACAAACGCATAGTTAATTTAATAGCGATACTTATAGCGATAATCTTTGAGACGGCAAGCTTCGGCTATGTCTGGTTTGCAATATATGCTCCGCGTATAGAGGAGCATGTGCAGAGGCACTTCTACAGACGAGGCAACTGGGCGCTCATAGGACTGTATATATTGATATTAGTGCTGCTGACCAACGCCTTTGACGGGTACAAGCTTACCTATATGAGGCTGCGAGATATTATCTTGTCGCATGTGCCCGCGATAATCATAGGCAATGCGATAGGATATATCGAGGTATGCATGGTCGGAGGCTTCTATATAAGCCCGAGGCCTATGGCAGAGCTGGGTATGGTGCAGATCATATTCATCATATTGTGGGCGTATCTTACGCGCAGGATGTATGTGTGGCTCTATCCGCCGCGCAAGCTACTGCTCGTATACGGCAAATATCCCTGCGAGCATATCTGTGACAAGATGAATGAACGCGGCGACCGCTATGATATCTGCGAGAGGGTATCCGTATTTGAAGAGATGTCTACGATAGAGAGTCTCATACTCAAGTACCGCGGAGCAGTGTTGGCTGACTTGCCGGATGAGCGCAGAAACAGCATCATCAAGTTCTGCAGTGCCAATTCGGTGCGCGTATATGTGACGCCCAAGATATCGGATATTATGTGCAGGGGTGCAGAGGACGTGCATCTGTTTGACACGCCGCTTTTCCTCATACGCAATAGCGGCATATCCGCAGACAAGCTGATCATAAAGAGGGCAATGGACATAGCCTCGTCGCTTGCGGGCTGCATTATACTCTCGCCCATCCTCATTATTATTGCCGCGGCAGTTAAGCTCTATGACGGTGGGCCGGTATTTTATACTCAGGACAGGCTGACCTTGGACGGCAGGGAATTTAAGATGTACAAATTCCGCAGCATGAGGGTAAATGCCGAGAAAGAGGGTGCACGCCTTGCTGCCAAGGGCGATGCCCGCATTACGCCGGTGGGACGCATTATCAGGCAGCTGCATGTGGACGAGCTGCCGCAGATGTTCAATATACTCAAAGGTGATATGTCACTGGTCGGACCACGTCCCGAGCGGCGGGAGATTGCAGACGAATATGCCGAGACCATGCCGGAGTTCAAGCTCAGACTCAAGGTCAAGGCGGGACTTACAGGTTATGCACAGGTGTACGGGCAGTACAATACTACGCCCTACGACAAGCTGAAGCTTGATCTTACCTATATAGCCAATTATTCGATACTCATGGATATCAAGATTATCCTGCTTACCTTCAAGATACTCTTCGTCAAGGAAAATACGGAAGGCGTCGATGTAAGCCAGAAGACGGCGCTTAAGAAATGATTTCCGGACATTTGGCAGGTAGATGCGACAGATAATATGGACTCAGAGCTAAAGCAGATAATAGACAAACTTAACAGTACACATTCGCTGAGTCTAAGTGAGTATGAATATCTGTTAGCCCACAGAGACGATGAGGGAAGGCAGTATCTAAGGGAGCTTGCGCTTAAGACCCGTAAGGCGATATATGGCAATGCCGTATATATGCGCGGGCTTATAGAGATAAGCAGCTATTGCAGAAATGATTGCTACTATTGCGGGATAAGACGCAGCAATACAGACTGTGAGAGATACAGGTTAAGCCGTGAGGATATAGGCTCATGCGCCGATGAGGGATACAGGCTTGGCTTTAGGACCTTTGTATTGCAAGGCGGAGAGGATGCTTATTATACCGACGATATACTCTGCAATATCATATCCGATATCAAGACCGCACATCCTGATTGCGCTGTGACACTCTCACTTGGAGAGCGGAGCTATGAGAGCTATAAGCGCCTTAAAGCTGCCGGTGCAGACAGGTATCTCCTGCGCCATGAGACGGCAGACAGGGAGCATTATGAGAAATTGCATCCTAAGGA
>CAVHZK010000149.1:5214-8368 GCA_963640215.1 bacterium
TCCTAAGGAAATGTCATACGATAATCGTATGCTCTGTCTTGATAACTTGAGAGCATTAGGCTATCAGACAGGCTGCGGCTTCATGGTAGGATCACCCTACCAGAGCAACAAGGAGCTCGCAGAGGATCTGAAATATGTCGAGAACTTTAAGCCGGATATGTGCGGCATAGGACCCTTCATACCGCATCACGGGACACCGTTCAGAGATAAATGCGGCGGCACAGCAGAGCTTACCTGTTATCTCTTATCTATACTCAGGCTCATTTACCCGCCCATGCTGATACCTGCTACCACTGCGCTTGGCACTATCTCGGAGCACGGCAGGGAGGAGGGCATACTGTCCGGAGCAAATGTGGTCATGCCTAATCTGTCGCCAATAGGCGTGCGTAAGAAATACGAGCTCTACGATAATAAGATATGCACAGGCGAGGAGTCGGCTCAGTGCGCAAGCTGTCTTAAGCTGCGCATAGAATCTATAGGATATGAGCTTACAGTCGACAGAGGAGACATAAGGAAGACCGACGCGGAAGGAAGAACACATGGCAGTCTATAATCCCAAATCATTAAAGGCAGACGAATTTATAAATGACGCTGAGATACGCGAGACGCTAAGCTATGCCGAGGCCAATAAGCACAATACGGCACTTATAGATGCAATTATCGACAAGGCAAGACCAAAGCCAAACGGCAACGGATGCACCTGCAGCGGATTGACGCACAGAGAGGCCTCGGTATTGCTTGCCTGCGATATCCCAGAGAAGATCGAGGAAATATACAAGGTCGCAGAGGAGATTAAACAGGCATTTTACGGCAACCGCATAGTATTATTTGCACCCTTATATCTGTCCAATTACTGCATAAACGGCTGCACCTATTGCCCCTATCATCGCCAAAATGGCCACATCACGCGCAAGAAGCTTACGCAGGATGAGATAAGGGCTGAGGTTATCGCGCTGCAGGATATGGGGCACAAGCGCCTCGCCATAGAGACGGGCGAGGATCCGGTCAACAACCCGATAGAATACATATTGGAGAGCATCAGGACCATATACAGCGTGCATCACAAAAACGGAGATATACGACGTGTCAATGTAAATATAGCAGCGACTACGGTTGAAAATTACCGCCGGCTCAAGGAAGCCGGTATAGGCACATATATACTCTTTCAGGAGACCTACCACAGAGCAAGCTACGAGAAACTCCATCCCACGGGGCCCAAGCATGATTATGCTTATCATACCGAGGCGCACGACCGCGCTATGGATGGCGGCATAGACGATGTCGGACTCGGTGTATTGTTTGGCCTCGAGATGTATAAGTATGAGTTTGCCGGCCTCCTCATGCACGCCGAACACCTGGAGGCAGTACACGGGGTAGGACCGCATACCATCAGCGTGCCGAGACTTAAGCGTGCCGACGATATAGATCCGGATACCTTTGACAATGGCATAAGCGATGATATATTTGCCAAGATTATAGCCTGCATCAGGCTGGCAGTGCCCTACACCGGCATGATTATATCCACCCGTGAAAATGAGGCAGTCCGTTCCAAGGTGCTGCGCTTAGGCATATCTCAGACCAGCGGAGCATCGCGTACCTCGGTGGGCGGATACAACGAGGAGGAGCGCCCGCATGATTCAGAGCAGTTCGATGTGTCGGATCAGCGCACGCTTGACGAGGTGGTAAGGTGGCTCATTAACTCAGGACATATACCGTCATTTTGCACAGCCTGCTATAGAGAGGGACGCACGGGAGACAGATTTATGAGTCTGTGTAAGAGCGGTCAGATCATAAATTGCTGCCATCCCAACGCGCTTATGACGCTCGCGGAATACCTTGAGGACTATGCAACAGCCGAGACCAAGCGCTTAGGCTATGAATTGATAGAGCAAGAGCTGCGTAAGATACCTAACGAGCGTGTACGTGCTATTGCCGCCGAGAGCATAGAGGAGATAAGACATTCCAACCGCAGGGATTTCAGATTTTGAGGTGCATTATGGGACTTAATGATGTAACCCAAGGAGAACGCATACATATAGGCTTTTTCGGAGCACGCAATGCCGGCAAATCGAGTCTCGTCAATGCCGTCACGGCTCAGCAGCTTTCTGTTGTATCCGACAGAAAGGGCACGACGACAGATGCTGTGAGGAAGGCCATGGAGATACTGCCGCTCGGACCTGTCGTGATAATAGACACACCTGGTATAGACGATGAGGGCGAGTTGGGCAGTCTCAGGGTCAATGCCGCAAGGAAGATATTGGGAGAGACCGATATAGCAGTAGTGGTGGTAGACGGCAGCATAGGAGTCACAGACGCCGACAAGGGGCTTATAGAGAGCCTTAAGGAGAGGAATATCCCCTATATAATAGCCTTCAACAAGTCGGATCTGATGGCTGATGTGCCTGAGGGCACGGATAAGGAGCTGTGGGTCAGTGCAGCTACCGGAGCCGGTATAGAGGAGCTTAAAAGCCAGATAGCCGCATTTGCAGCAAAATATGACAAAGAGAAATATATAGTCGCAGATCTCCTTGACGAGGGGGACTTAGTGGTGCTGGTCATACCGATAGACGAATCTGCGCCCAAGGGCAGACTCATATTGCCGCAGCAGCTGGTGATGAGGGAACTCTTAGATAAGCACTGCGGATTCCTCACCTGTCAGGAGACCGAGCTTGAGGTATGCTTAGCCAAGCTAAGAGTAAGACCCAAGATAGTGATAACCGACTCACAGGTATTCGGCAAGGTGGCGGAAATAGTACCCGAGGATATCGCGCTTACGTCATTTTCAGTATTATTCGCAAGATACAAGGGTGAGCTTAGTGAGTTAGTCAGGGGAGCAGGCAAGCTCTCAGCGCTAAAGGACGGTGACCATGTGCTTATCTCGGAGGGATGCACGCATCACCGCCAATGCAACGACATAGGCACGGTGAAGCTACCGCGCATGATCAGAGCCTACAGCGGCAGGGAGCTTGAGTTTAGCTATAGCTCCGGCAGGGATTATCCGGAGGAGCTGAGCGGATATGCGCTAAATGTGCATTGCGGGGCCTGTATGCTTAACGAGGCTGAGATGCACCACCGCATACAGACAGCCAAGGCAGAGGGCGTGCCGATAGTTAATTACGGCATCGCGATAGCCGAGATGACAGGTATACTGCGC
>CAVHZK010000150.1:0-2608 GCA_963640215.1 bacterium
ATGACATCTGCCTTTGACAATGCAAACCTCCCTATAAAACTCCGTACAGCTTCTTTTCCTCAGGAAGAAGCGATAATACCTCCGGCTGCCCCTCTCTTATGAGTATCGTGTTCTCATAATGAGCAGAAGGCATACCGTCTGCCGTGACAAAAGTCCAGCCGTTGTCTATCTCATACACATCCCAGGTGCCTAAGTTTATCATAGGCTCCACAGCTAAGGTCATATTCTTCCGAAGCTTCATGCCGCGTCTTACGCAGGTGTAGTTGGGAACCTCCGGATCCTCGTGCATCTCCTGCCCGATGCCGTGTCCCACCAGAGCCTCTACTATACCGTAGCCATGTGGTATGATGAAGTCCTCGACGGCGCGTCCGATATCATTGACATGATTGCCTGCAACGGCTACCTTTATCGCCTCGAAGAAGCTCTCCCTCGTCGTATCCACTAGATCCTGCACCTCGCCGGATACCTTGCCGACTGTGTGCGTGCGTGCTGCATCTGACTGCCAGCCGTGCCATATAGTACCGGTATCTATAGATACGATGTCGCCTTCCTTGAGTATGCGGTCGTGACTCGGTATGCCATGCACGACCTCCTCATTTACCGATATACAGGCGGCGGCCGGAAATCCGTCGTAGCCCTTGAAGGAGGGTGTACAGCCGTGACTCCTTATGAGTCTCTCGCATATAACATCCAGCTCATAGGTGCTGATGCCGGGTCGTACATACTCTGCAAGCTGCGCATGTACCTTGGCGAGCGCGAGTCCCGCCTCCCGCATCAGCTGTATCTCTTTGTCTGATTTGACAGTGACCATTACCTAAGTGCCCCAAGTATATCTGCCAGCACCTCGTCCGGCTTCTTGGTTCCGTCTACCTCGGTGAGCACTCCTTCCTGCCTGTAGAAATCTATAAGCGGCTGTGTCTGCTCGTGGTAGGTCCTAAGCCTCTCGGCTACGGTCTCCGGCTTATCGTCTGCTCTCTGCACAAGCTCTGTCTGACAATTGTCGCAGATGCCCTCGTGCTTGGGCGGGTTGAATACTATATGGTAGGTGCCTCCGCACTTGGGACAGCTGCGTCTGCCTCCCATGCGCTTCGTTATGACCTCGTCCGGAACCTCTATGTCTACGGCATGGTCTATGCGTGCGTCCTGAATGGAGAGCGCAGCCTTGAGTGACTCTGCCTGCGGTATGGTCCTCGGGAATCCGTCTAAGACGAATCCGTCCTTGCAATCCTTGTCGGCTATGCGGTCAAGCAGCATACCTATAGTTATATCATCCGGAACAAGTGCGCCCTTATCCATGTAGGACTTGGCCTTCATGCCGAGCTCAGTCTCATTCTTGATGTTTGCTCTGAATATATCTCCGGTGCTTATGTGCGGGATGCAAAACTCCTTGGCTATATTGACAGCCTGAGTACCCTTGCCTGCGCCTGGAGCACCTAACATTACTATCTTCATAAGCCTGTCACCTCTTAATCATTTAAGAAGCCCTTGTAATTACGGACTAACAGCTGTGACTCGATCTGCTTAACAGTCTCTATCACTACAGCCACTATGATGAGCAGTGAGGTACCAAGGAACGAGAGATGTCCGAGTCCGAACACACCCGATACGAGTACCGGTACAAATGCAATAATGCACAGTCCTGCAGCACCGATAAATATAATGTAGCTGAGTATACGGCTTAAGTAGTCGCTGGTCTGCTTGCCCGGTCTCATGCCCGGTATAAAGCCACCGCTCTTCTTCATATTGTTGGCTACCTCCAAGGGATTGAAGGTAATGCTCGTATAGAAATACGCGAACAATATGATGAGTACGAGATAGATAACGAGTCCGATATTGGCCCATGCGTAGCCCTCGGGTCTGCACCAGTTGCCTGAGTTAAGCATGAGCAGTATCTTGCCGCCGACAGTAGAATAGTCAACGTTCATAAACTGCGCTATCATCGTGGGCATCGACATTATGGATGATGCAAAGATAACCGGTATAACGCCTGCGGTATTGACCTTTAAGGGTATAACCGACTGTCCGTTTCCTACAAGTCTCCTGCCCTGCATCTTCCTTGAATACTGCACGGGGATATTCCTTGTAGCGCCGTTGAGCACGATGGCATATACTACCATAGCTGCTATGCAGGCTATGATGATAACAGCCATGACCACGCCTACTGCGACATTTTCATTTCTGATAAAGGTCGAATAGAGCGAGCCCAAGTCATCCGGAAGTGAGGCAAGTATATTGAACAGGAGAACTACGGATATACCGTTGCCGACTCCGTTCTTGGTGATACGCTCGCCTATCCACATGAGCAGTGCTGAGCCTGTCGTCATGGTCACGATACATACGATAATGCTTGCCGCGTTGTAATTAAGGAGCAGTCCGCTGCCTCCGAATCCCACAGCCATGGCTGCTGACTCAATAAGCGACAGGAGCACTGTTACGTATCTTGTGTACTCGGCTATCTTCTTGCGTCCGTCCTCACCATCCTTCTGCAACTCCTCTAACTTAGGTATAGCTACCGTGAGCAGCTGCATGATGATTGATGAAGTGATGTAAGGCGTTATGCTTAATGCAAAGACAGAAAGATCGGTAAACGATCCTCCCGTCATTGTAT
>CAVHZK010000151.1:0-839 GCA_963640215.1 bacterium
TTGTCTTGTTCTCTTCATAAACGCACCATATGGCGAAGCTTAAAGCTTCGCCATCGGTGCTGTAAGTTACCTATATCTGTTGCATGATACAGCCGCTCCAGGCTCTGCATCTGCGACGTGGAGGAGCTTATCTTATCAAATCACTCTCCAATCGCATATCCTATCACAGCCCAGCAAGCCAAATCATGCCGCAAGTTGCAATCAGACTTCCTTATAGTCTCCGTCAACTACATTGTCATCATGTGAAGCAGTCTGTGCTCCGTCGCCCTCAGCTGCGCCGCCCTGTGCGCCTGCCGCTCCCTGCGCTGCCTGAGCCTGCTCGTACATCTTGGTAAATACTCCCTGTGAGGAGCTCATAAGCTTCTCCTTGAGAGACTTGATGTTTGCAATCTGGTCCTCAGTCAGAGAGCCGTCTGCCGGAAGTGCATTAAGTGCGCTCTTAAGTGCGTCGATATCTGCCTGTACTGATGCCCTATCGGACTCGGATACCTTGTCGCCTACCTCCTTCAGTGCCTTCTCCGTCTGGAATACTATGGAGTCTGCCTCATTCTTGGCGTCTATGCCTTCCTTCTTCTTCTTGTCCTCTGCCTCGAACTGCTGAGCCTCTCTTACTGCCTTATCTATATCATCCTTGGACATATTGGAGCCAGAGGTGATAGTGATATGCGCATCCTTGCCCGTAGCCATATCCTTGGCGGATACATTTACTATACCGTTGGCATCTATATCGAACTTAACCTCTATCTGCGGTACTCCGCGAGGAGCCGGTGCTATGCCGTCAAGTCTGAACTGACCGAGTGTCTTGTTGTCCTTAGCGAACTCACGCTCACCCTGTACAA
>CAVHZK010000151.1:857-13562 GCA_963640215.1 bacterium
GCTGAGCCGTGGTCGGAATGGTAGTATTCCTCTTGATGAGAGGTGTAGCTACTCCGCCGAGAGTCTCAATGCTGAGTGTAAGCGGTGTTACATCAAGCAGCAGCACATCGCCTGCGCCTGCATCTCCTGCAAGCTTGCCGCCCTGTACAGCCGCACCGATAGCAACGCACTCATCAGGGTTCAGAGTCTTGGACGGCTCCTTGCCAGTAAGCTTCTTGACCTCATCCTGTGCGCAGATCATACGTGTTGAACCACCTACAAGCAGTACCTTGCCGAGATCCGCATTGGTGAGACCAGCGTCCTTCATGGCATTCTTGACCGGCAGGTCGGTGCGTGCCGTGAGGTCTGCCGTAAGCTCATCGAACTTGGCTCTCGTAAGTGTCATATCGAGATGCTTAGGTCCATCCTGCGTTGCAGTGATGAACGGCAGGTTGATATTGGTGGTTGTAGCTGCAGAAAGCTCCTTCTTGGCCTTCTCTGCTGCTTCCTTAAGTCTCTGCATAGCCATCTTGTCGTTGGAAAGGTCTATGCCGTCAGTCTTCTTGAACTCGCTGACCAGCCAGTTCATAACTGCATTATCATAATCATCACCGCCAAGGTGGGTATCACCGTTGGTAGCCATAACCTCTACTACGCCGTCTCCGATATCTATAAGCGATACATCGAAGGTGCCGCCGCCAAGGTCGTATACCATGACCTTCTGCTCATTTTCATCCTCAAGTCCGTATGCAAGCGCTGCTGCCGTAGGCTCGTTGATGATACGCTTAACATCAAGTCCGGCTATCTTGCCTGCGTCCTTGGTTGCCTGACGCTGAGCGTCATTGAAGTAAGCAGGAACCGTGATAACTGCCTCTGATACCTTCTCTCCGAGATAGCTCTCTGCATCTGCCTTAAGCTTCTGCAGTATCATTGCGGAGATCTCCTGCGGTGTATATGACTTGCCGTCTATAGTTACCTTATAGTCGGTGCCCATGTGCCTCTTGATAGAGGAGATGGTCCTGTCAGGGTTGGTGATTGCCTGACGCTTAGCCGGGTCTCCTACCAATCTCTCGCCTGTCTTGGTAAATGCTACTACCGACGGTGTTGTTCTCTGTCCCTCTGCGTTAGGGATAACTGTGGGCTTGCCGCCCTCCATAACTGCTACGCAGCTGTTAGTTGTTCCAAGGTCTATACCTATTATCTTGCTCATGACTGTATCCTCCCAAACTGTCTTAAGTTAAATCTCTGATTATAAATCTATGTATATGCCTAAGCCCCTCTCGCTTCCCCGCAGGAAAGCTCTATATGTCGGGTGCCAGACCTAATACTCATCAATTAGCTACCTTTACCATCGAATACCTGAGTACCTTGTCCTTAAACATGTATCCTTTCTGTAATTCCTCCGTGACTGTATTCTCAGCTATGCTGTCATCTTCAACGTGCATAACCGCATTGTGCAGATTGGCGTCGAAGCTCTTGCCGCAGGCCTCTATCGGTGTGACTCCAAGCTCCTTAAGCTGAGCCATGAAGGCCTTGTAGGTCTTATCTATGCCGTCTGCAAGCGCCGTACCTTTTTGTTCCTCCGGTATGCTGTCCAATGCTCTCTCAAAATTATCTATAAGCGGAAGCACCTTCAGCAGTACTGTTCTCTCTCCCTCAGCGAACATGGCGGACTTCTCCGTCTCCGTCCTCTTGCGGAAATTATCAAACTCTGCAAATAGTCTCTTGTATCTGTCGTTGAGTTCCTCTATCTGCTTGTCCTTCTTGTCAGACTTAGCGCTATCCGCACTGTCTGCGGACTCTGCATCATCTGAGTCACCGGCTTGCGCAGCGTCAGCCTGTGCTCCGTCTGCGCCGTCAGCGCCTTCGTTGTCTCTTGTCTCGGTGTTGTCAGTGCCATTGCCGGAACCGTCCTGACCTGTGGCAGCGTGTTTCTTGCCATTATCCTGCGGTGCCTCGGATGCGGTATTCTCGCAGTGATTATCCTGCTTGGTCACTGTCTCATCCGCAGGCTCCTGTGCCTTGTCCTGTACCTTATCGGCTGCGTGTGCTTCTTCCTGTTCCGCCGTCTGTTTCCTCGTCATATCCTTATCTTCCGTCATATCAATCATCATCCCTCTTGCCGCTCTCAGAGAAGCTATTATCTAACTGCTCCTTGATGCCGCTTATAGTCTTCATAACCTTCTCGTAGTCCATACGCTTAGGTCCTATAACGCCTATCACTCCGGTCATGCCGTCACCCAGCTCATAATTGGCTGTGATAAGTGAGCAGTCCTTCATGTCCTTGACCGGTCCCTCGCCTCCGATATATACACGGATGTTGCCCTGCGCATTGCCGTCTGTGACGCTCAGCTCCGTGACCTCGTTGACCAAGTCGTTGAGCTTGTCCTTCTCCTCAAATGCGGAGATAAGGGCAGATGCCTTGTCTATATCCGTAAGCTCTGGATATCTGAATATGTTCTTCGCTCCAGATGTAAATATATCGTGGTTGTTCTCTCCCTGCTCAAGCAGCTCGACTATTGCATCAAGGATGAGCTTGACATTAGCGCTCTGCTCACCTGACTGCAGCATAATCTCCGTGCTTACCTTGGCGCCTATCTCCCTGAGACTAAGTCCGCTCAAGTGATTGTTCAGCATCACGGTAAGGCTCATGGCTGTCTCGTTGTCCAAGCTGTCATTGATATCAATGACCTCATTCTTGATGACATTGCCGTCAAGCACCAAGAGAAGCAATACCTTACCCTCTGCCGGTACACTCAGCTGCAGATATTTAATCTTGACAGTTGATGTATTGGGTCCGCTGATGAGAGCGGCGTAGTTGGTGTCACTTGCCAACGCTTTCACGATATTCTTCAGGAGATGCTCTAATTTATCAACTCTCTCGAGCATCTGTGAGGTTATATCCGACATCTTGCGGTCATTCTCACTGACTATGCTGTCCACATAGAAGCGGTAGCCCTTGTCGGTGGGGATGCGTCCTGCCGAGGTATGCGGCTGCTCGATGTATCCCATCTCCACCAGATCGCTCATCTCATTTCTGATGGTAGCTGAGCTAAGGTTAAGGCCTGAGAGCTTGGAGATGGTGCGTGAGCCTACAGGCTCTCCGGTCTCAAGATAGCTCTTGATAATGACCTTCAATATGACTGTTTTCCTCTCATCCAATTCCATAGTCATCTTCACCCGCGTCCAAGCACTACTCGTCTGTCAGTCGTCTGCTAAGTTTCTGTTAGCACTCTTGCCTATCGATTGCTAACACCAGTATATTATAATACCGTTTGACAAAAGTCAAGCGGTAAAATGTGTCCTAATTATGAAAACTACAGAAACTCGCTCAATATCACATTGCTCACGTCTATCCCTCGCTCCGTGAGCCTGTACATCCCGTCGACATGCTCTATCAGTCCCATACCTACATACTTACTTAACTGCGTGCCATAGACCTCGCCAAGCTCTCTGCCGAACCTCCCGTAAAACACCGACTCAGAGACTCCACTCACGCATCTAAGTCCTAATATCATGAATTCCTCCATGCGTTCGTCTCGGCTTAGCTCCTTGTACTCCTTGCGGCTTTCTCTCAGAGCCTCTATGCCCTTATCCTTTAAGTCGAGCTGCATGTATTCCCTGATATCATCGGTATTTTTCCAGCGGCAGCCATTAAAATACGACGATGCGCCAAGTCCCAAGCCTATATACGGCACTCCCTGCCAGTAGCCTAAGTTATGCTTGCATTCCCTGCCGCTTTTTGCCCAATTGCTGAACTCGTAGCGCACGTAGCCCATTTTCTTCATATATGTACGGGTATACTCATCTATCTGAGTCTGCTCCTCCTCGGAGGGCATCAGCAGCACACCCTCCTTGTCCATCTCGTGAAATACGGTTCCCGGCTCTATTATGAGATTGTAGACTGAGATATGCTCCGGCTTAAGCATGACCACGTTACGCAGAGTCTTACGCCAGGTATTCATGCTCTGCATGGGGATACAGTCGATAAGATCTATATTTATATTATTGAAGCCCTCCATGCGGGCAGTCTGATAGGTCTTCAAGAAGTCTTCAAATGTATGTATGCGTCCGAGCAGCTTAAGCTCTGCATTGTCAGCTGACTGCAGTCCTATGCTTAAGCGGTTGATGCCTGCCTCCCTGTACTCTGACAGCTTGTGACGCATGAGTGAGCCGGGATTACTCTCTATAGTTATCTCGGCATCGCTTGCCACATCGCAGTACCTTCTCAAGCTGTCAAGAAGCTCGCTTATCATGTGTGGCGGCAGGAGTGAAGGCGTACCTCCGCCCACAAAGCAGGAGCTCACGGTATAAGCTGCCAACTCGGTGCTCATTGCCGCAAGCTCCTGCTTGAGCTGTGTCATGTACTCTGCCTGTGTCCTTACATCGGACCTAAAGGAGAGAAAGTCACAGTAATTACATTTTTTCTCGCAAAAGGGTATGTGTATATATATCTCTATATTTGGTTTCATTGTACTGCAACTGCTATATATATATCTGCATAATTCCAGCCCGCATCCGTAACGGCATAGGCCTCAGCCACAGAGTTAAAGTAAATGTCTATAATTCTGTCTGACTCGAGGGCCTCGCCGCCTCTGTCCTCTACCACATATGCTCCGTTATATCTGGAGGCATAAGGACCGGTCGCTCCCTCAACTATTATAACTGTACCTATCGGTATATCAGACGGAGCCGCTACGGTGTGCTTGGGCTGGGCCTGCTTACCGGAATATGTCATGCTCGAGCCTGTCTCCCCTGCTGAATATCCCGTGAGCTTCTGTCTGCCGTAGAGTGATGCTTTCTTGTATTGCTTACCCTCGAAGGTATATACGGCATCCTGTCCGCTGCCGCTTACAATATTATTGTCAGCCACTGCGACCGCCTGTGTATTGCCGCTGCTCTGTGCTGTGGTCTGCGGTGCCGTACTGATCGTGCTGCTGCCGTTGCTTGCCGTATTACTCGAGCCTGACCATCCGATAATCGCAGTCGGTGTCTCGCTGGAACCGCCTGTGCCGTTACCGATCACAGTATACCCGGTAGTGCTCTCGGTGGAGGTCTCTGTCGCTGTGCCGTCTGCATTTACCAATACAGTGCCGTCAAGCGCTACTATATTGCCTGCTGCATCGTAATGATCGCCTGGTCCAGCCTTATATTCCGCCGCACTTGACTCAAGCGGCGGCAAAGCTAGACATGCAAATGCCGCTAATATCAAAAATGCACTTCTGTATATTCTTATCATCCAGTAATCTCCTTAATATATTATCTCATCCGCATGACTGAATTATGCGCACGTTCTCTGCCTATGGTGGTGAAGGTCTCATGTCCCGGGAGTACATTGGTATCATCGGGAAGCTTCATCAGCACCTCTCTGATACTGTGAATAATATCCTGCATACTGCCGGTCGCAAGATCCGTCCTGCCGCAATCTCCGTCAAAGAGCGTATCGCCCGAGAAGAGCACTCCTGCCTCCTCTATATAATAGCAGCAGCTGCCTATCGTATGCCCCGGGGTCGCTATCACTCTCCACTTGACACCCAAGAGCTCAAGCTCCTCCCCGTCCTCAAGATAATGCACATTCTCTATGACTGTGGGATGCTTGAATCCCTTGCTCTCATTTACCTTGGCATCCTCTAATAGTACGCGCTCCGCAGCATAGGCATATACCGGGATATCCGGGTATCTCTCTCTCAATGCAGGAACTGCCATGATATGATCAAAATGTCCGTGAGTTAAGAGTATAGCCACCGGGGTGCTGCCTGCCTCCGTTATCTTGGCTGCGATGCCGTCGGCATTATCTCCGGGATCAACTATAACGCACTGATTAGTCTCGTCATTAGCGACTATATAGCAGTTGGTGCTCACATATCCCACAACCATTCTCTTTACTGACAGCATATCTATCCTCCCGGAACACTCCCAAAGTCTTAAAACAGATATAACACAGCACTTTGCCAAAAGGCAATGCCTTTAATCTTATTGTAATAAAAATGAATATTTTTGGAGATTGATTAAATAAGAGGTGCGCCGCAACTATAGTAGCAATTGATGGCAAGGGTAGTTAATGGCAAAAAACAGTTGGTGGTAAAGGCAGTTGCTCGCAAATACAGTTGGTGGCAAAGACATTTTGTCACCAACTCATATCACTGCTCTTGCCTTGGCGTCCTTGGGTACGGGGCAGTTGTAGCCTGCCTTCATGCGCTTATTGAACTCCTCCCTTGCTGCCTTGAGCGTGTCCTTATCCCGCATCAGCTCGACTGCTGCCGCTGCCAGTACCTTGCCGGCATGTAGCGCAGCCTTACGTCCTATGCTGCTTCCCGCCGAGGATGTGCTCTGCCAGCTGTGTCCCGGGCAGCCGTTGGGCCATGCGGCAACATGTATCTGAGCCGTTGGCGTGTTCTGACTTACGTCGCCTACATCGGTAGAGCCTGGTTCAAATACATCCCCACCGTATAAGGGAAGCAGAAAATCGTTTAAGCTCCTACCTAGGCGCAGCTCCTCCGCGTGCTCGGCATATTCATCGCTGTAGGGACTGGCAAGTCCGGGGGCTGTATTTACCTCGTAGGTCTTGGACAAGGCATCTGCATACGCCTCTTCCTCTGCCGTATGCTCCGGCACTCCGAGTTCCTTGAAGTTATTGTAGAGCACATTTTCCAATACGTGATTGGGCACAAGCTCCGAGAGTCCGTCCACGAAGCTCTGTGTACTGACAGTTCCCGTCATAAGAGCGGCACCCCTCGCTATATCGTCCACGCGCTGCTGAAGCTTGAGTGCCTCGGCTACCTTATCGCAGCGCACCATATACAATACGCTCGCCTCTGCCTGCACTACGTTTGGACTCATGCCTCCGGCATTGGTTATTGCATAATGAATACGCGCCTTGGTACTCATGTGCTCTCTCAGAAACTGCACGCCGACATTCATAAGTTCGACCGCATCAAGCGCGCTCCTGCCCATGTCCGGAGCAGCACTTGCATGTGCCGCTATACCCTTGAAGGTATAGAGAGTCTGTATGCAGGCATTAGAGCTACCTATAGCTACCTCATTACAGCTCTCCGGATGCCAGGTAAGAGCGGCATCGAGTCCGTTCCACAGTCCGTCACGAGCGAAAAATGCCTTGCTCGCTACACCCTCCTCACCGGGACAGCCGTACAGAATGACCGTGCCCTCAGCGCCGCTTTCTTCAAGATATGCCTTGACGCCTATTGCAGCAGCGTATGCTCCTGCACCAAGGAGATTATGTCCGCAGCCGTGTCCTGCACTACTCACGGTGTCTCCGGTATCGCGTGCCTCCCTTATCACTGAGCCTGCCTTCTGTGACAGACCGGAGAGTGCGTCATATTCTGCCAATATACCTATGACGGGGCGACCGCTTCCAAAGCTTGCTGCCCATGAGGTCTCTATGTCCAGGATATTGCGCTCCACCTTGAAGCCCTCAGCACTGAGAACACGGCAAAATGCCTCGCAGGCATGATGCTCTCTAAGCGAAAGCTCAGGATGCGCCCATATATCATCAGCTAAAGCATATATCCTATCCTGTGCTGCCTCTACTGCAGCTATTGCCGTTTCCTTGTATCTGTCCATTGTGTTTATTGTTTCCTATGAAATAAACAGCGTGCTTGCAGGCGCCGCATAGTATAAAAGTACGGATTGCTACGCGCTTGCGCGCTCTCGCAATCCGCATAGCCGTTTGGCAACACTTTTATAGCACCTTGCTCAAGAAATCCTTTAGTCTCGGGTGCTTGGGTGACTCAAAGAGCTCCTGCGGCGTGCCTTCCTCTAGGAGCTTGCCGTCTGCCATGAAGAGCATACGGTTGCCGACTTCTCTGGCAAAGCCCATCTCATGGGTAACGACTACCATGGTCATACCCTCGCGAGCCAGTTCCTTGATAACGTCCAATACCTCGCCTACCATCTCCGGATCAAGTGCCGAGGTCGGCTCATCAAAGAGCATTACCTGCGGCTCCATCGCAAGCGCCCTGACTATGGCTACACGCTGCTTCTGTCCTCCGGAAAGCTGTATGGGGTACGCATTTGCCCTGTCTTTGAGACCGACCCTGTCCAAGAGCTCCAGTGCCTTCTTTTCTGCCACGGCCTGTGCAACCTTTTTGACCTTGATCGGTGCCAAGGTAATATTTTCCTTTATAGTCATGTGCGGGAACAGATTGAAGTGCTGGAACACCATGCCCATCTTGCGGCGATGCTCATCTATGTCGAGCTTCTCCCATTTGCCTTGCTCGTTCTTTATCTTTCTCTTGGTGATGTCTACGCCATCAAATATAATGGTTCCGTCTGTCGGCTGCTCCATAAGGTTGAGACTGCGCAGGAAGGTTGATTTGCCGGAGCCTGAAGGTCCTATCACGACCATGACGTCGCCTTTATTTATATCTACTGATACATTGTCAAGTGCCTTGATGGCTCCCTTGTTATAGTATTTGCATAAGCCCTTAACACTTATCAGAGCCTCATCTCTTGTCTCCACGTCTCATCCTCCTCTCACAATAAGCAATGATCTTGGAAGTCGGGAAGGTCAAGCAGAAATATACACAGGTCGCAATGATAAGCGGCTCTGCTATCCTATATGTGGCGCCCTTCGTCGCGGATACGGCGTACATAATATCCTGCACACCTATCGTATAGCAGATGGAGGATTCCTTGATAATGGTTACAAATTCATTGGCAATAGGCGGAAGTATATTCTTGATCGCCTGGGGGAGCACGATGTAGCGCATGTTCTCAAACTGTGAGAGTCCAAGCGACCTTGCTGCCTCAGTCTGTCCGCCGTCTATCGACTGTATGCCGGCACGGATAATTTCGGAGAGATAAGCTCCGGAGTTCATGGCAAGTGCCACGACGCCGGGTATGAATCTGTCCGTCCTGATGAAGCCGAATAACTTGTAGGTCGGGAAATTCGCATTGGCAAACACTACATAGAATATGATAAAGAGCTGTACCAGCATAGGCGTGGCTCTGAATACCTCTACATAGACTGTTGCAATGAAGCTTATGGGATTGAAACGGCTGAGTGCAGCAAGAAATCCTTCCTCTCTTTCGTGCCCGTCTGCCGTAAGTGCAAGTGATCTGAACGGTCTGAAATCGGATAATCTCATAACGGCGAGTATAAGTGCCAGGATAAATCCGAAGATAACCGTAAACACCGATAATGATATAGTACATATGAGTCCCTGCTTGAAGAGATCTATGTACTCAAAGGCTTTCTCGAAGCCGGCTATACTGAACAACGGTATCTCCTCCCCAATGAAAAATGTGCCTTGGTGCGCTCCTAAGTAAGCTGCCCTCGGCAAAGGAATTGTATTATTATAAATTAACATGCAAAAACATACAAGTATGTTATCTGTAAATGTGCAAATGCGTTATCTGCAAATGTCCAAATATGCGGCAAAGGCACTATGTGCTGATCCGCTGATATGTGACCCACAGCTCTGTCAACAGTCATGCGTATATATCTGTGCCGCACCGATATATCCCTGTCACACACCGCGGTTTAAGTGTCCGCGTGTGTAGCTGCCAGTCCGAAGAGTGACGCCGGAGAGTATGTCCTTGACCTCTGCAGCTGTTTCCGTAGTGAAATCGTAGCGCAGAGCATCTGGCGACAGGTTCTTAATTATGTCTGTCATATCGTAAATATATGTCGAAACTGAGTTGTATATTAGGTTATAACAGAAATTGCAGCAGTTTCTGACGGGCAGCTTGGCTGATTTCCTGTCCTTAAGGAATAAGGTCTTCTCTCTCTTGTCGCAGCCAGATACAGTCTTATTTATGCACTGAGCCGTCACCATCATCGGTGCTCTGCCGTAGACTGTAAGCTCGATGCCGGGTGCAAGTTCCACGCAGTCCACACCATCATGCAGCCTATTGCATAAGTCAGCAAGCTCTCTGCTGTTTAGCTCCAAGGGCAGCGTCGCCGACACATAATTAAGCCTCACGTCCTCCGGCACAAGCTCTGTAAGCTCATATACTGCCTGATGATTAAATATATACATGCTGCTGTCTGTTGCAAATTCCGTATTGTCCAAGAGCCCGTGCTCCCTGCAGTAGAGGAGGCTCTCTGCATTGCACAGGAGATAAGCGTCAAAGCCTGCCACATGAAGCGCATGTATATGTTCATCAAAATAATCCTCAGCCTTGTCGCGCCATATACGAGGGAATCTAAGTCCAAGCAGACTTCCAGCCTCATGTGCCTTTAATACTAAGCTGGCATAATCACTTGGCTTGAAGAAGCCACTGTCTATATACACCATATCAGCGTGTCCAAGACAGGCATCAAGCTGTTCCCCTGTCTCAACTGTAGCTCTCAAGTATGCGTCTCTTAAGCTCATCCGCAGTCTCCCGTCTCAATTCATTAAGCGCACTTACCGGTACAAAGCAGTCTCCCTCAAGGTCTATCTCGCATCCCGTAAGCCTAAAATCACTACCGCCTAACTTCCCTATGCGTTCCGCAAGCTCTGCCTTGGTCACAGGGCGCCTGTCTGCCGCCTGCACTATCTGTTCCGTAGTGCAGCTTACCCTTATGTCGCCGCAACTATATTCCAAGCTTATCGGCTCACCTACTCTTACCCATAATCTTGCATATATGGGGAGGCTTATATCCTCGTCGATATATCTATGCCTGATATCCTCTATCAGCTCCTCATCCCGCTGCCTGTGCTCTGGCTTAGCCGTAAGCGTCAGCATATCGCGTCCGTTCCTGCCGTCTAAGTACCCGTCGGTTGTACCCGACCTGTCGAAGGCTTCAGCAAGCAGTCTCTCATCCTCTAAGTCTATCTCATAAGCAGCTAAACGACCCTGCTCGTACTCCTCTGCCATATCGAGATATTTCCTGTATACACTTGTCACTGCCGCAGTATATACAGGTGACTTCATCCGTCCCTCTATCTTAAATGAATATACGCCTGCGGCTATCATCTCCGGCAGCCTGCGCAGGGTATTTAAGTCACACATAGATAAGAGATAATGCTCATCACGCTGGTTTAAGCTCCTGCCGTCCTCGTCAATTACATCGAAGGGCAGCCTGCAGGTGCCGGCGCAGCTGCCGCGGTTGCCTGAGCGTCCGCCTATAAAGGAGCTCATAAGGCAATATCCGCTGTATGAGTAACACAGCGCCCCGTGAGCAAATACCTCAAGCTCTGCTCCCGTCTGCTCCTTGATCTGTCTTATCTCTCCGAGGCTTAACTCTCTTGAGAGGACTATGCGCTTTGCTCCAAGCTCAAGGAAACGCGCCGCCGTTCTTGCTCCGCTTACGCCCGTCTGTGTGCTTATATGTATCTCCAGATCCGGATAAAGCTTACGCACCGCCCTTAGTACGCCTAAGTCCTGCACTATCACGGCGTCAAGCTGCTTGTCGACATAGGGTCTTAGATATTGCTCTAAGGTCGAGAGCTCAGTGTCTTTCAGCAGGGTATTCAGAGTCATAAATACCCTGACGCCTCTTAAATGACAGAAATCCAGCGCCTCGAGCAGCATCTCACTATTGGAGCTCTCAGCATAAGCGCGTGCCGAAAAAAGGGGACCGCCCATATATATGGCATCGGCCCCCGCGTTTACAGCTGCTCTTGCCGAATCAAACGACCCGGAAGGCGAGAGCAGTTCAGTAATCCTGTGTGCTTTCTCCCTTGAGCTCCTCATATCTGCTCTTCCATTCTTCGACTCTCTTCTCTAATACATCCTGCTGTCTGAGAGCATTTTCAAGCTTCAGCTTGATACTCACTAACTCATGGCGCGCCGCATAGAGCTCATTTTCCTTGGCTTCTGTGTCTTCCTTGAGACGCTGTAGCTCATCATATATATTGAAATATTCGTCAGCCAGATTGATATTCATAAGTAGAGCGCGATACTCCTGATCCATGCCCTTATATCCTTGCGCGTTGCGCATCTTGGCTATGGTCTGATTGAGCAGCGCCGCTACCCTCTGCAGATGCTGCTCATCTGCTCCGGTGAGACTGTAGACCTTGCCGGCAATAAGTACGTCCGTTACCGTATTTTTGTTCTTTGATGCTCTCGTCATTGTATGTTCAGTTCTCCCCTATATTCAGACCTTTAGGTTCTGCTGCCCGAGCATCTCTATACCTAAATGATCGTATGCCGCCTCTGTTGCTACTCGTCCTCTCGGTGTCCTCTGTATCAGTCCGTTCATGAGCAGATAAGGCTCTATTACGTCCTCCAAGGTGCCCGAGTCCTCGCTCAATGCTGCTGCTATGGTATCCACACCCACAGGACCGCCCTTGAATTTCTCGATAATAGTGAGCAGATATTCACGGTCGCATTGGTCAAGTCCGAGCTTATCCACGTTGAGTACATCAAGCGCGTAATCCGCCGCCTCCTTGGTGATGCTGCCGTTGTATTTTACCTCGGCATAGTCTCTCACACGCTTAAGCAGGCGGTTGGCAAGTCTCGGTGTGCCGCGGCTTCGTCTCGCTATGCGCATGGCTCCGTCGTCGTCTATGTCCACGCCCAAGACCCCGGCAGATCTAAATACTATGCTCTTTAGATCCTCCGGACTGTAGAATTCCATCTTGGCTATGATGCCGAAACGATCTCTCAAGGGTGCACTCAAGAGTCCTGCCCTCGTCGTCGCCCCTACCAAGGTGAAATGCGGCAGGTCAAGTCTTACCGACCTCGCACTGGATTCCTTACCGAGCACTATATCTATCGCAAAATCCTCCATCGCAGGGTAGAGCACCTCTTCTACGGCGCGGCTCAGACGGTGGA
>CAVHZK010000152.1:0-2025 GCA_963640215.1 bacterium
GCTGGGGCGGAGCGACCTTTGACGTGGCATACCGTTTCCTGCATGAGTCTCCGTGGGAGAGGCTCGACCTCATACGTGAGAAGGCGCCTAACATAATGCTGCAGATGCTGCTGCGTGGTGCCAATGCCGTAGGCTATACCAACTATCCGGACAATGTCATCCGAGAGTTCATCAAGGAGGCTGCAAGATCCGGCATAGATGTATTCCGCGTATTTGATTCGCTTAACTGGATACCCGGCATGGAAGTCGCCATGGACGAGGTGCTCAATCAGAATAAGCTCTGTCAGGCAACAGTCTGCTATACAGGAGATATCTTAGATCCCAAGCGCGATAAGTATACGCTTGATTATTATGTAGCTAAGGCCAAGGAGCTTGAACACCGCGGAGCTCATATGCTCTGCATCAAGGACATGGCAGGATTGCTCAAGCCCTATGCGGCTAAGCGCCTTGTAAGCGTGCTGAAGCAGGAGATAGGTATACCGATACAGCTCCATACTCACGATACCTCGGGTAATCAGATAGCAAGCTACTTAATGGCTGCGGAGGCAGGAGTCGACGTGGTGGACTGCGCCATATCCTCTATGGCAGGCATGACGAGCCAGCCCTCGCTTAACTCACTTGTTGCTGCACTTTCCGGCACAGAGCGTGACACAGGGCTCGATATAGATCGTCTGCAGGAGCTCTCGGACTACTGGGAGGATGTACGTAAGCGCTATGACAGCTTCGAGGGCGGTATCACGCACAACAACACAGACATTTACCGCTACGAGATACCGGGCGGTCAGTATACCAACCTGAGACCGCAGGTAGTTTCTCTTGGACTCGGCGAGCGCTTTGATGAGGTCAAGGAGAATTATCGTCGTGTAAATGAGATGGTAGGCGATATAGTCAAGGTTACGCCCTCGAGCAAGATGGTAGGCGATATGGCTATATTCATGACTCAGAATGGCCTCACTCCGGAAAATATATGCGAAAAGGGAGCAGGGCTTGCCTTCCCGGACAGTGCCGTAAGCTATTTCTCAGGTATGATGGGTCAGCCGGACGGAGGCTTCCCCAAGGATCTGCAGGAGGTCGTATTAAAGGGTCAGGAGCCCATAAGCTGCCGTCCCGGAGAGCTGCTGCCGCCGGTTGATTTTGATGCCAAGAAGCAAGAGATGCTTAGGTTTACCGATACTCCAAGCTGGAGAGGTGTATTGAGCTACTGCCTCTATCCCAAGGTACTGGAGGATTACATCAGCCAGCAGAAGGAATACGGCTATATTATGCGCCTCGGCAGCCACGTATTCTTCCACGGGCTTGCGCTCGGCGAAACCAACAAGGTAAATATCGCAGACGGCAAGACCTTGGTTATCAAGTATCTCGGTCTTGGCGATCTCGACAAGGAGGGTATGCGTACAGTCTGCTTCGAGCTAAACGGCATACGCCGTGACGTGCAGATACCTGACGAGGCAGCTCAGCAGAGCATAGTCAAGGTGCCCATGGCAGATCCGACAGACAAGAGTGAGGTCGGTTCAAGCATACCGGGTGCAGTCAGCAGCATAAATGTCAAGGTGGGAGATAAGGTAAGCGAAAATGACACCCTTATCACCATCGAGGCGATGAAGATGGAGACTGCCATCACAGCCCGCATGGACGGCACGGTCGAGAGCATAGAAGTCAAGAAGGGCGAGACCGTGAAGTGCGGCCAGCTGCTTATTAAGCTCAAATAATTCAATAAAATGGCGCATAGACAAAAATACTGGTGCCCATAAACATAAATGCAAATGCGGTTTGGCTTAAGGTTTGTTCGGCACGTCCCGTATATGCTTACATGACAAAGAGCCTAACCTATTCGGTCGTAAACTCATGTGGACAGCATTGTTACAAGCAATGCTGTCCACATTCAAACATACGACCTTCATACGGGTGCTCTTTGCCCTGTAAGCAACAGGACTGTGCCTCACAAAATAAAGCCAAACCATATTTGCATTTTACTCTAAAAGTGTTGACGAACGGCTATGCGGACTGCGTGTTTACACGCAAGGA
>CAVHZK010000153.1:0-9458 GCA_963640215.1 bacterium
ATTATATATTAAGCAACCGTCAGACAGCTTGAACCCTAACTATATCGACTGGTCTGACACAATCAAACATCACAAGAGATCCTATTTACAGAGATTTATTCATACTCTCATATTAAGCAACCGTCAGTCAGCTTGAACCCTAACCATATCGACTGATCTGACACAATCAAGCATCACAAGAGATCCTATTTACAGAGATTTATTCATACACTCACCACGGTTTACAAAAATAGTAGTTTTCAACCTGAACACTATTTTTTAGACCGTGGATTTTTTATGCTCATCATTAACTTTTTTCAACCAGTTATTGAGATATAGCATATTTCCCATGTGCTGATTTTCAACCACTTATTGCGACCAAACGAACATAAGAAAAGGGTATCCGTATAAGCAGTTTCAACCACTTATTTCGGATACCCATTATTTTGCTGATCTCCCCAATCATTATGGTGCCAGCGGCAATCACAAATCTAATCCCCAAAAAATAACTTCAAGAACAGTTGCTGAGATACGTAAAATACTTTCTCCCGCGTTTGCCTTCGCTATGATTAATTTACGCATTATATCCGAAAACCCAGTCATTAGAGAAATCCGGATACCCTCTAAGCCATTTAAGAGAAGAGAGCAATGGAATGCTGACGAATTTATTTCTGCTCTAAACATTTGTGTTGATTCACAATTACGCCTATCAATAGCTCTAATGGCTGCTGGTCCATTGAGAAGTGCTGAGCTACTCGGTATCCGTTGGGAGTGTGTTCATTTAGATTCCTCTCCCCCGTATATTGATATTATACGTGAGTTACAGCGTTTACCTGATGCCGAGTTAGCTGATACTAAGTCAGTGCCAATGATGCAGTTCCCTAAAATTAAAACAACCTCTAAGTGTTCTCTCTGTCTTATGGATTATGCGAAGACAGCTAAAAGCATACGTAAGTTATATCTTCCCCATACAGTTGCTTTATTATTGGCACTACACAAGGATAATCAGAACAAAATTAAAGAGTATTATAGAGAACGCTATGTTGACTATAATCTCGTATTTGCTCAAGAGGACAGTTACCCAGGTAGACCGATTACTGCAGACGTAATCAATAAGCGTTTTAAAAGATTTATATCAAAAAATAACCTGCGTGAGGTTACATATTACAGCCTCCGTGGCACCGGTGCCTCACAAAAAATGCGTGTGACATCAAATCCAGCTACCGTTAGTGCAGATATGGGTGGAGATTCAGACCGCATTATGTTGGAGCATTATATTAAAGTAGAGGATGATGATCGTAAATCTCTATCTATAGCGATAGAGGACAATTTATTTAAGCATATTACTTTGTGAAAAACTGACTTTTTTTCCATACATGGACCATATCCATACACTCGAACTATATGGACTGGTACCATATTTGTACTGCTTTTATGTATTTTAAAATTGATTGGTACCATTTTCAATTACAATTATAATATGACAATCATCATTTAACCTGTTTTATTCATTAATAAATGGTACCAACAATTTTGGTTTAGTAAGAAAAAAAGAAAGTGCGAAACCTCTAAATATAAGGCTTCTGCACTTTCTCAAACTGTTCCTGATGCGATTCGAACGCACGGCCTTTCGCTTAGGAGGCGAACGCTCTATCCTACTGAGCTACAGGAACTTATAATTTTTATATTTGTAACACAACAGAAAAGGCTAACGGTCAACCACTTGCTTAGGAGGCGGACGCTCTATCCTGCTGAGCTACGGAAACTTATATGATTTTGCTGTGCGCATAGCTACGCGGCACCCGCATAGGATAGCACAATACGCGGCTTATGTCAAAGTGCCGAATATACGACTATCACGACTATCTCTGTGATTTCATCAGCATCCCACATTCACAGTGCCGGTGAGCCATATCCTGCATTTTAGGCGCCTGCCCTTCTGCAGCTCGCCAAGTATATCGTTCTTACGCATACAGAGCCAAAACTCCACATTGTTACAGCTGAGCTTGATGAGCACGAGCTGCTCGCCGGTAAGTTCATTGGTCTGCTCTATGTAATCTACTATCTCTCCTATGACGGAATACTGGTCACATTCCACACCGCAGGGTATGAAGCTCTGCTCAACCAGAGAATACAGATCCTCTGACTCTATGCGCTCAGATATCTGGTCGTACATATTCAGATCTGATTCTATATAATCGTCCGATATACCCGTCTCGTCGTCATCTGCCACCAAGATAGGGTCGTCTGCATCAAACATAGAGGACGCATCCATGCCTGCGAGCGGATCCAATGGGTCTCCCTGCGGCACTACCGGCAGCAGCACCGTCGCCTCATTGGCAAATGCCGAGAGAGCAGTGCCCTGAAACTCTGAAGCATTGTCGTACAGCTTCCTCAGTCTGTAGTTTATAGGATTGTTCAAAAAAAATATCAGTGACAGCCCGATACTATAATCGTCAATACTGCCGGAGTAGAGCTCCGACATCGTATGACTCTCTATGGTGCAGTTTGCGGTCGTAGAGAGCTCAGGCGAATTAAAATACGGGTAATAATACTGTATCTCCGCGAATTCGCCGCTGCTCTTGAGCACTGCCGCGCATATACCTATATACGCATTGGCAGGCATCCTGTATTCGTGCAATGTAGTGCCGTCGCCCAATTCTAACTGTGCCGTCAGATACTCTGTCTTCGTCACCGAGTTCCTTATAAATCTGTATATGATGCCCTCGGTATTGTATTCTGAATATCCGGCTGCTCTTAAGTAATTATTCATATTCCGCAATACTTGGGTCGTTGATGTACTTAATCATGCCGCCGAGCGCCGATATCTTCTTCTCGAAATCCTCATAGCCGCGTTTGATATATCCTATACCCTCTATGCTGCTGACTCCGTCCGCCTGAAGTGCTGCAATTACCAATGCAGCACCCGCCCTCAGGTCGGGCGCTGAAATAGACGCTCCCGAGAAGCGCTCTATGCCGTCCACGACCGCGACATTGCGTTCGACTCTGATGTCCGCACCCATGCGGCGCAGCTCCTCGACATATTTGAAGCGATTTTCAAATATAGACTCTGTCACTATGCTCGCGCCCTCTGCCAATGCCAATGCGACCGTTATCTGTGGCTGCATATCTGTCGGAAAGCCCGGATACGGCAGAGTCTTGACATCGGTATGTCTCTGGCGGCAGCTGCCTATGACACGTACTGCCTCATCGAACTCCTGTACCGTATTGCCCATCTCCGTGAGCTTGGCTGTGATAGACTCAAGGTGCTTGGGTATCACATTTTTAATCAGGACATCTCCCCTGCACGCCGCCGCCATGCACATAAATGTACCCGCCTCTATCTGATCCGGGATGATGGTGTACTGAGTGCCGTGGAGTCTCTCCACGCCTTTTATACGTATCGTATCCGTACCGGCGCCCTTGATATGGGCTCCCATGCTGTTTAGAAAGTTGGCTATGTCGACGATATGCGGCTCCCTGGCTGCATTCTCAATGATAGTCTGCCCTGCCGCCATACATGCCGCCATCATGACATTTACAGTAGCTCCTACAGTTACGACGTCGAAGTAAATGTGTGCTGCGCTGAGTTTCTCCGCTGAGGTGGACAGGTATCCGCCCTTAATATCTATGTGTGCGCCCAATGCCTCGAAGCCCTTGATGTGCTGATCTATGGGTCTTGCGCCTATGGCACAGCCTCCCGGCAGCGGCACCTTGGCCTGTCTGTATTTGCCTAAGAGTGCTCCTATGAAATAATAGGAGGCTCTTATCCTGCGCATGAAATCGTCATCAACCTCGCAGCTCGTTATCTGCGAGCCGTTTATCCTTACCGTATGTGCATCTATACGTTCGACTCCTGCACCTATGTGCTCTATGGCCTCGAGCATGACATTTATATCATTTACATTCGGAATATTTTCTACCAGAACGTCCTCATCCGTCATAATAGCGGCGGCGAGGATACCGAGTGCGGCGTTCTTGGCTCCGCCTATCGAGACCTCACCATTGAGCTTGGCTCCGCCCTTGATGATATATTGTTCCATACATTCCCCTTTGAATAATTCCCGGTCGGTCTTAGTGCCGTGCATTAAGCTTTGATTATATATCCAGCGCGAGCTTTTGTAAACCTACAGGCAATGCAGTGCGCTGCCGCGTTACCACGTCGTGGTGTATAATGGTTCAATACAGTTTAACCTGACTCAACATTTTTTGTTGCACGCCACTGCGCGACTCAGCCAGTCTCTGCATTGCTTCGTTTACCTGCCCGGATACTTCACCAAGCATATAAAGTCATTACTGCTCCTTGCAAAATACTGCGCTGCCTCTTCAAGCTCCATACTTATCTTAGTGCTCTGTTCCTCATTTTCAGCAGGATAATATATACCTATGCTCGTCCTGTCATAGGCATAGAGCAGACAGTATCCGCCGTCCTCTGTCGCCGCCATGACCGGCAGGTCCTTGCCTATATAATACATAAGCTTATTAAGCTCTACGCCTTGGGCGTCAAGCACCATGTACCCGCCGCTGTCTGTCGCATCAAGCTTAAGTGTGCCCTCCTGCACAGCTGCTATATAAGCCGCGGCAATGTTGTATGGCTCTTTAATCGTATGTGCCGATGTTCTGTCTGCCCTGTTATAGAGCACTGCGCTGTTGCGATCCCTGACCCAGCCTATGCCGTCATAGCAGCTGTCTATAGCGGCACTTAAGCTATCGAATTGCCCGAGCAATACACCATTGGCATAAGCATAGAAATCAGCCGCGCCATCTGTGCTCGTGTTCTGCAGGCTGAGATTGCCGGCTCTCTCGTACGAAATCCTCTGCGGTGAGGTGACGTTTAGACTCCTTGTCGCCCTTATGCTCTCATCTAACTCGATATAGTATGTTTTCTTCTTGGTATCTGACACCGCTGAAGCTATATATTGAGTGTAGTAATCCTGTTCAGGCTCGCTGCTGACTATGGTATCGCGGCTCACAAAGGTATATGCTCCGTCACCGTCCTGTTTCCTGTACTGCGCCAGATGTATGCGGTCTCCATTGATTGTTATATTATCAAAATACAGCCCATCCTTGCTGTAATCCATGATGCTGTTGAGCTCTGCGTCCACTATGTGCAAGGCATATACCGGTCTGCCCTTTATCCTGCCGCCGACCGTCATGTTGTCTCCGACAGCACGCTCGCCGTATATGAGGTCGTTGCCGCAGAAGCCTATTATACTGAGCGCTGTCTGTGCCTCCGCATTTATAGTCTCTGTGTTGCCGTTCTCAAGATCCATGAGCTTGATGCTGTTTGTGCTGTCTATGTCGCCTTCAATCCACGCTATCCTCGTCTGATTTGCGCTGAATGCGCAATTGTCATTATCAAGCCCCGATGCAATTGTCAATATCTCCTGAGCTGTACCGTCTATAGCATATATAGTGCCCTGCTGCTTGATATATATAACTCCGCTGCCGCTTTTCTCGCACAATTGCTCTAATTCCAATTTTACCTCTTCGTAATTATTGGCGATAGGTATGAAGAATATTTCCTCTATGGTCTGGGTCGCGTTATTGAACCTGTAGCAGCTTATGCCGTTGTAGCCCTCGTGCCTGCCTCTGTTCATGTATCCGTATACCGCGAAATCTATATTGCCCTCATCATCCGCCGACAGTACCTTTATATCAAATTTGTCATAGGATGCTCTTAGTCTGTCCTTTTCACTCCTGAATGAAAATACATTAACCGCTTTTTTGCTCGTCTGATCGTAGCTCCACAGCTCCTTGTCAGTCTTGAATATAATATATCTGCCGTTATCGGTCTTGAGTGTGCGCAGTCTGTCCTTGGAAATAATGCCAAGTCTTATCCTGTTTCCTGCAAAAAGATGCTTGCTGCCGTCAAATACCTGGCTGGTATTGCGTCTGTAATTCATCATATATACACGATCATTACCCACTCTCATGGTAAATTCATCCGTGTTTTCGTATGTGTCTGGATTCTCACTGTCTATACCGTCGCTCTCAGTCAGGTATTTTATCTCGACAGCACTCATCATTCCGCTGTATTCCTTGATGGTTAGTTCTAACTCGCTCGCAAGCCTCATGTCGCTGTTACCCCAGGTTATCTGAGAAAATGAGGAATCTATGCCGACCAAGGCAAGACTTGAATTGTCTGCGCTCTCCGAGGACTCTAGATACATGGTCAGATCTCTTGCTGCATCATAGTCGAAGGTTTTATTGGTAAATTCCTGTGCCGCCTGCATCATCTTAGATATGCTGTCATTGTCGGTCCACACTATGCGTGTGTAATAATTTACCACCTTTTCACCCATGGCGAGCTTGATACGCAACAGATACGGCGTTTCTTTCTCTATCATGTTCTGTATAGGGAGCACGGTATACGCATTGCCCTCGCTGTCAGCGGCGGGTGCGGCAACTACCGTTTTCTCTATGTAATGCTCAAGATCCAGGCTCCTTATCTCGTAGGAGAGCTCCGTGATAGTGTTGCCATACAGCTGTAGCTTTATCCCGAGGCGTCTGTCCTCAGGCAGTGGCGTGATACTGTCGGAGGATGCTCTGTTTCCCATATCCTGCATATATCCGTGCATGACATTGACATAAGTGCCGTCTACATCAGCATACAGGACCGGCAGAGTCGGCTCCTCTAGCTTGGAGTATACGGCATACTCGCGCTCTGTGTCTCTGAAGCTTCCAACAAAATATATCGAAACGGCAGCGATAAAGCTTAATACAGCCATCACTGCCAATAATACACCTATATTTACTTTAACCTTTCTCTTCCTGCTTCTCTTCACGAGCATTTAGTCCTTAACATATCCTAGAGCTCTCTCCAAGGCGCCCTTCTCCTCGGCGCCTAACTGCACCTCGGTAGTTCCGGCATCGACGTCCTTGACATAGAGGAAGCATCCGTTCACTCCGTGCATACAGTTGATGACTATGCCTGAGTTGGTATAGTCAAGCAGAGCCAAGGCAAAGGAAATCTTGCCTCCCATGCCCTCGAATGCGTCATAATGTACTATACCCATCTTCTGGTATGAGGCTCTGATGTTGCGGTTCATGGAGCGCATCATCTCCTTGTTGGATGCGTCTTCTGCCTCAAGTCTCCTTATCCTGTCTCCATCCTCCAATATGAGATCCTCGAGGCTCTCTGCGTCTCTGCCTCTCATAAAGGCGTCGTAGTGTCTGTATACTATCCTATATCTCACTATAGCTATAAATGCGATAATCATGCTGACCGCACTCACTCCTACGGCGATCAACGCGGCTATCAATTCGGTGCTCATCAGTTCCATGTTTCTTACTCCGTATGAATTATCTTGGGGCAAAAGTTTGATTTGTCCCCAAGGCCGATGCTAAATTGCTACGCACTGCCTGCTCTTGCAATCTTAAGGCGCATATACCCGTCTGATATACGGGCATCGTATATTATAAGTAGCTCTCTATCTTGCCTGCGGCTCTGATACGCTCGCTCAGTTCCTCAAGCTCTTGCAGAGAGGTATATTCTATCTCTATCCTGCCCTTCTGCTTGCTACGCGGCACTATCTTTACCTTGGAATGAAGTTCATCAGTGAGTGTCTCCGAAAGCGCCTGTACATACGGCCTATGCTCGTCATCTTCTCTGAATCCGTGCTTTGCCTCGGGCTTTCCTTGATTGTATCTCTTGGCGAGTTTCTCTGCGTCGCGCACGCTGAGACCGTTGTTGACTATCTCCCTCGCCGCCTTGTATTGAGCCTTCTTGCCATTTATCGCAAGTATCGCTCTTGCATGGCCTGCCGACAACTCTCCGCTGCTTATCAGATCCAATATGTCGTCGTCAAATTGCAGCAGGCGCAGGCTGTTTGTGATAGCTGTCCTGCTCTTGGAGACTCTCTTGGCGAGTTCCTCCTGAGTCATGTTATAGTCATTTATCAGCGAGCGGTAGGCTCTTGCTTCCTCTACGCTGTTTAGGTCTTCTCTCTGTATGTTCTCTATGAGCGAGATCTCCGCTGTCTCTCTCTCATTGTAGTCTCTGACTATCGCTGGTATCTCCTTGAGTCCTGCCATGCGTGCAGCTCTCCATCTGCGTTCGCCCGCGATAATCTCGTAGGTTCTGCCTGTCTGCCTGACTATTATTGGCTGTATTATTCCATGCTCCTTGATGGATGCTGCAAGCTCTCCGAGACTTTCATCATCAAAGGCCTTACGTGGCTGATCCTTATTTGGTTCAATAAGCGAGAGCTTGAGCTTGGATGTTTCACGTGAAACATCAGACTCGGATGTATCTGTCTTATCGCTTATCTTCTTGGCGCTTGTTGCTACCTTGCTCTTTCTCTTTTCTGCGGCAGCTGCTACCGTCTCCTCACCGAATATGGCGCCCAAGCCTCTGCCTAATCCTTTTTTAGCCATCGTTCACTCCGTCTCTCACTGTTTGTTCATCAATTCCGCTGCCAGCAGTCTATAGCTTTCTGCTCCCTTGGAGCCAGAGTCATAGCTTGTTATTGGCTCTCCGTATGATGGTGCTTCCGCAAGCCTTATATTTCTCGGTATTGTATTCTTGAATATATATTCATCAAGGCTTTCTCTCACTGAGTCCACTACTTCCTCGCTGAGCTTGGTTCTGTTGTCGTACATGGTGAATACAACGCCCTCGATCTTAAGCTTGTGATTAAGCTTCTGTCTGACCAGCTCTATGGTATTGAGTACTTGATTGAGGCCCTCCAAAGCAAAATACTCGCATTGCACAGGTATGATAGCACTGTCTGCTGCGCTTAAAGCATTTACCGTGAGTATGCCTATAGACGGAGGGCAGTCGATAAACACATAGTCGTACGTATTCTTTATGCTCTTGATTGCATCTCTGAGAGCCGTACGTTGCTCATCTGACTCTAAGAGTTCCACCTCAGCTCCCGACAGGTTGATATCGGCTGGCAGCAGATCCACGCCTGCTGCAACCTCCGGCATGATGCATTCCTTGGCCTTGGCTTCCTTGCATATCAGATCGTATACCGTAGGCTGTCCTTCCGGCAATTCAGTGACAAGTCCGCTTGTCGCATTGCCCTGCGGGTCAAAGTCTATCACCAGCACACTCTGCGATGCCTCGCCGAGTGCTGCCGCAAGATTGATAGCGGTAGTTGTCTTGCCGACTCCGCCTTTCTGATTTGTCAAAGCTATGACTTTTGACATAATTCCTCCGTTAGTCAGATTGTGTGTAGGTTTTCGTGCCGGTGTGCTGTAGGCGACGCATAGGTTAAAAGTTAGGATTGCTCTATCAGAGCAGGTTGCCAAGTGTCTATGCGTTCTTGCGTGTAAACACGCAGCCTGGGCACGCCACACGCTCTAAAAGTCACGGATTGCTACGCGCTAGCGCGCTCTCGCAATCCTGCCTGACGAGTTCCACTTCGTTTCACTCGTGCCGCGGCATTCGTCATAAGCCCGAGCAAGCTCTGGCTTTTTCCTCATTGCTCGCGCACATTCATACCCGCTCAGTTTTCTTACGAAAACTGGCT
>CAVHZK010000154.1:0-3952 GCA_963640215.1 bacterium
TATTGGGACAAGATAGATCTGCATGAATATATAGACTATGAGGATTTTCTGTCAAAACATGAGGAACTTAATTTAAACAAACAGATACATGAGGAACCTGATGTAGAGCGCAAATCAAGTATCAGAGAGTCTTTTGCAAAAAAATGCGGTGAAGCTCAGGCACCCGGCAGAGCTGATGATGCGATACAACAGCCTAAGCTGTGGCTTGCAACAACCAAGGCAAGACAATGTTATACAGATGTAAGCTTTGGCGCAAATGATTATATCATGCTTGGCAACGAGTCACGCGGCATCCCGGAGGAACTGCTAGCAGAGCATCCAGAGGCATGCATACGCATCCCGATGTGGGGAGATATACGTTCCCTTAATCTTGCCAATTCTGCAGCAATCATATTGTATGAGGCGCTTCGTCAAAATGGATTTGAGCATATGGCTAAGCAAGGAAATCTCCACAGACTAAGCTGGAGTGCGTCAATATAAGTAAAGGCTGTTTTTTGCAAGCCAAAGTATGTTAAAATTATAGATAGAAGGAGCAATCGATTTTTTGAAAAACGATAAAGGAGGCAGCGAAGTGATATATGTAGACAAAACAGAAAAAGCTATTGATGCTTTCTTTGAGCACTTTCATTATGTACCGAATTATCCAAAGGACACTGAAAAGGATGAGAGCGACGAGTATAACGAGGTACTGTACAAGAGCATCATAGATGAATATGGATACACGCAGGACTTGAAAGAATATTGCAAAGCAAATGGCTTGAGCTTTGAAAAAGTCTGCGCTATGGCCATGGGTGCAAACAATGATTTTATGTCGATTTTATATATCGACCCTGAAGATACATTCGTAAGTCATAACGAGGAACCGGCAGAGCTTTTGCTAATGATAGAAAGAAAAATAGACGGAATTAAGATTACACCGGGCAAAAATCTACACAAGTACTGCGGCAAATAGTGCAGGTATGAATATTTACAGGAGGACAATATGGCTGAAATAAGACCTTTTGCGGCAGTGAGACCCGCAAGGGACAAAGCAAGCGAGGTAGCTGCGCTTCCGTACGATGTATACTCGAGGGAGGAGGCTGCCGAGGCAGTAAAGGGGCATCCGCTTAGCTTCCTTAACATAGACAGACCTGAGACGATGTTTCCTCCGGAGCATGATATGTATGCAGATGATGTATATGAGGCTGCCAGAGAGCGCTATGAGGAACAGAAAGCTGAGGACATATACATAAGGGATGCTAAACCCTGCTACTATATCTATGAGCAGACCATGGACGGACGCGTGCAGACCGGCATAGCTGCGCTTTCCTCGGTAGACGATTATCTTGCCGGTGTATGCAAGAAACATGAAAATACGGTCGAAAAGAAGGAACAGGACAGGATACATCATGTCGACACCATGTCCGCTCAGACGGGTCCCATTTTCCTAAGCTACCATGCAAGACCAGCTATAGATGATATTACCAATAGCTGGAAGCAGACACACGTGACTGCATATGCCTTTACAAGCGAGGACGGCATCACTCACAGGGTATGGGTTATAGATGACGTTAAGACCATAGACAGGCTGCGCGCCGAGTTCAAGGCACTTGACTGCACATATATAGCCGATGGTCACCATAGGGCGGCGTCGGCTGTTAAGGTTGCGCTACGCCGCAGAGAGGCTGCCGGCAAGAATTATGACCGGGATGCGGATTTTAATTATTTCCTCTCGGTATTATTCCCGGATGCCGAGCTTAAGATTATGGACTACAATCGTGTAGTGCGAGATCTTAACGGGCACAGCGTTGACAGCTTCTTGGAGGCATTGGAGGAAGTATTTGAGGTCGAGCTTACCTCTCTTTTGTGCTCGGCAGAGGAAAATACGGGCAACGATCATATCAGCACCAAGGCAGGAGCCGATATACTGCGCCCCGGACAGAAATACGACATAGGTATGTATCTTAACGGACGCAGCTATATGCTGAGAGTAAGGAAAGAATATATAGAGCATATCAAGGACGACCCGGTCAGGAGCCTCGACGTGTCTGTGCTGCAGGAGGAGGTGCTGGATAAGCTGCTCGGCATCAAGGATCCTCGCACAGATGCACGGATCAAGTTTGTCGGAGGCATAAGGGGAGTCGGAGAGCTCGTCAAGGACGCGGAGGACTTCACCAAGGAGGGCATACAGGAAGGTAAGGGAGACAGAGGACCTGCAGTTGCATTTGCCATGTACCCGACTGCTATAGGAGAGCTTTTTGCCGTAGCGGATGCCGGATTGCTTATGCCGCCCAAATCCACATGGTTTGAGCCCAAGCTGCGCAGCGGATTCTTTATCCACGAATTTTGAGGGAGTCGCCATGCACCATTTCTTTGCGGATAAGGAAAACATCAGCGACGACCTTATCATTATAGACGATAAGGATGATTACAACCACGCCGTCAGGGTGCTGCGCCTGAAGAAGGGCGAGCGCATTATCGTGAGTGATGAAGACGGGGCAGATTATATCTGTATCGTAGATGAGACAGACGGGGAGAGTCTCAGACTTGTCATAGAGGAACGCACCGAGGGTAACCATGAACTGCCGTCCAAGGTAAGCCTGTTTCAGTGCCTTACCAAGTCGGACAAGATGGAGCTCATTATACAGAAAGCGGTGGAGCTTGGAGTAAGTGATATTGTGCCGGTATTAGCCAAGAACTGTGTGCTTAAGCTGGACGATAAGAATACCTCATCCAAGCTTAAGCGCTGGCAGCTTATCGCGGAAAATGCGGCAAAGCAGTCTAAGCGCAGCATTATCCCGACTGTGCACGAGCCTGTTAACTTCAAGGAGGCCGTGGAGCTGTGTGAGCGACATAGTGTGAGCCTTATTCCTTATGAAAATGAATCCGGCATGACAGGGACCTGCGAGGCTATAGTGAGTCTCATCCCCGGCAACAGCATAGGCGTCATCATAGGGCCGGAGGGCGGTTTCGATCCGTTGGAGATAGCTATGGCAAGGCGCCACGGCATCAGCAGCATTTCGCTGGGTAAGCGTATACTCCGGGCAGAGACTGCCGCCATAGCGGTGCTAAGCCTTATCATGATCAGACTTGAGATAGCGGAGAGCTTGGATCTGACTGTAGAGGAGTAGGCAATCGTGTCTATGTTTTGGACAGGCACCACATATAATAAAGTACGGATTGCTATGCACTTATGCGCTCCCGCAGTCGGCATAGCCGTTTGGCAACAGTTTTAGGATGCAATGAAAGAAATATATTTTGACAATGCTGCGACGACTAGGGTGCGTCCCGAGGTTGCAGCTCTGATGACCGAGGTTATGACCGCCGATTATGGCAATCCCTCATCCAAGCATATATTGGGAGTTCATGCCGAGAATTATATTAAAAATGCAGCTCAGCAGGTTGCAGGCTCGCTCAAGGTCAAGCCCTCAGAGATAGTCTGGACCTCAGGCGGAACCGAGGGCAATAACATGGCTCTTATAGGCACGGCTCTAGCGAGAAAGGGCTATGGCAGACATATTATCAGCACAGCTATAGAACATGCCGCAGTGTACAAGCCTCTTGATTTTCTGGAGTCGCAGGGCTACGAGATAAGCATCATAGGAGTCGATGCCAAGGGACATATAGATAAGGACGAACTCAAGAGTCTCATTAGGCCGGACACGATATTGGTGAGTGTCATGTGGGTAAACAATGAGATAGGAGCGGTGCAGGATATAGCATCCATAGGCAGGCTTGTTAAAGAAGCCAATCCACGCACCTATCTGCATACAGATGCGGTACAGGCATACGGTAAAATAGGCTTACGCCCCAAGGAGGCTGGAGTGGATATGCTGACAGTAAGCTCCCACAAGATACACGGACCCAAGGGCGCAGGCTTTATCTATATAGATGACAAGGTGCATGTGTCACCGATAATCTATGGCGGAGGACAGCAGAGAGACAGGCGCTCCGGAACTGATAATGTACCGGG
>CAVHZK010000155.1:0-2799 GCA_963640215.1 bacterium
TACGAGGAGATGCTTATCACCGCAGGAGAGCTTAGGAAAGGAGTATCGGAGTCCAAGGCTTACAGTGACTTTGCAGGCAGATGCTCGCTAAGCTGTTACCTGAAATTAAGCTCGCTGCTTGAGCAAAATCGCAGGACGGGAGATTCGAGACTGCGCACAGCACTGCTTGCAGAGGCACGCGAGGCATTTGAACAGAGAAAGAATACTGCGAGGCAATTAGGCGAGGAGGCAGGTACCAAGCTGATGGTGCCGCTCGTCATATCGCTTATGACAGTCATGATAACAGTGGCTGTGCCTGCGATGATGACGCTTATGTAGGCTCAAAGTCAGCAGGCTGAATCAAAGCAGAACAACCAACTAAACCGAACAAAACAAAACCAAACAACTAAACAAACAAATAAATAAATAACAGCAGCTTACACAGCATACCCGACAATCTGAAACTGATAAAAATGGGTATGACTACATGATACGAGGAGGAATAAAGATGAGCGGAAACGAGACAAGGATAACACTAGGGACAGAACTCAAGAGACTTGCATGGGATGAAAGTGCGGTAGGCGTTATCGAGGTAGTATTGATCTTGGTTGTGCTGATAGGCTTGGTTGCCATATTTAAGACTCAGATAAATGAGCTGCTGACCAAGATATTCGGAAGCATTGATACTATGTCAGACGGAATACTTTGATACTGCACGTAAGGTGCGGTATGGCAGGGGATAAGAGAACTATTGACAATGCGGCGCAGAAACAAGCAGAAAGATGTGCACTGTAAGCAAGCCTACAGACAGTAAGCCTACAGTCCGGGAAAGCAGAATCAGGCAGAGCAGCATGAAAGATCATCAAGGGCATACAGATAAGAATAAAGCGGAGATAACGGTGTTTTTCGCATTGATTACCGCGATTATAGCTGCCATGCTGCTGCTTATACTTGAGTCCGCAAGGACGCAGGGAAGTCGCCTGTATATGACTGTCGCTGCCAATTCGTCCATAGATTCGCTTTTCTCGCAATACCACAGGAAGCTATGGGAGGAATACAGGCTATTAGGACTTGAGCATTACGCCTATGACCAGATAACGGATGAGATGGGTTCATTTATCAAGCCGTATTTTGAGGCGGATAATTGGTATCCGATGGAGTTAGACCAGATAGGTATAGAGGATTTAAGACTCCTAACAGATGATAATGCCGAACATTATGAGCAGGAGGTTCTTGACTATATGCACTATGGTATAGCTGCGTCGGTATGGAGCTTAGTCGAGGCGGAGAATTATGAGCTAAACCTACGTGACGGTACGGCGGTCAACGATATATCCGATATATACGAGGGACATGCAAGAGAGGCTATGCGCTTAGAGGAGGCTATAGAGAGCATAGGCAATAATCTCGGCGAGCTCTCCGACCATAGAGGAAGAGCAGCAACCTGCCTTGATGCTTGTAACGGCAGAGGCTTTATAGCAGAGGCAAGGCAGATGATTAAAGTCCTAGATAAACTGCCGGGACTTATAGAGTCCTATACCCGTAAGGCAGAACGCATGGAGGAGGGATTAAAGGAATCTCGCAGGCGTATAGATGCCGAACGCAGCAGCGGCAATCTAAGCGAGAGCTCATGGGAGGCTCTTAACAACGATATATCAGAGTACGAGAGCTATGTGTCCGAGGACGGAGAGAGACGAAGAGAGATACAGGGCTTTAAGCCAAGAGCCGAGGCGGATATTAACTTCCTTGAGGCGGTGATAGCGGAGGCGGAGGAGGTAGAGGACTACATCTCTGACTGGGAGCCGGAGGATGAGGATGATGAGCTTGACATAGAGAGTCTGTGGGCGCCGGTTGCAGCGCATTTTGGAGAATTTGACCTTATATCCATGGGCACAGGATACGGCATACAGGATAAGGAGACCGAGCAGAGGTTAGAGAACGTCAAGACCTTTATAAACGGCAGTATGCTTAAGCTGGTACTGCCGCAGGGAGCGAAGCTTAGTACGGAGAGCTACGTATTAGGAGAGAAACCGTCGGAGTATTGCATGTCGAAAGACATCATACTTACAGCTCCGCTTGCTGACAGGCTGTACCTTGCAGAATACGCTGTAGCCATGATGGATTATTTTGGACGTGGAAGCTTCGATACCGACAATCAACAGACCGGCAGTGGGCATACGGAGCTAGAGTATATACTCTTTGGCAAGGGCAATGACACAGATAATCTGGAGGCAACGGTGAAGCGTCTCATAGAGATACGGACCGGACTCAATCTTGTATATCTGTATACTGATACTACCAAGAAAAATGAGGCACGCACTCTTGCATTAAGCATAACAGGAGCTGTCGGGCTGACGCCACTTGCAACCGTGGCTACCTTTATGATTATCAGTATATGGGCATTGGGACAGGCTGTCTGCGATGTGAAATTGCTGCTTGGAGGCGGCAGAGTACCGCTCATGCACGATTCGGAGAGCTTCTCTTTAAGTCTTACGGGCTTGTTAGGACTAGCGGAGGGCGGTGTGACCGGCGTCTCGAGCGGACATGACGGCAAGGGCCTCAAGTACATAGATTATCTGCGGATGTTGCTTTTCTTCACTCAGAACACCGAGCAGGACTATAGGTGCATGGATATTATGCAGATGAATATCCTCAAGACCCAGAGTGATTTCAGGATGGACAGGCTTATCTGTTCGCTGGAGGCTAAGGTAGAAGTCAAGGCAGGCCATGTATTCTCGGTGATAGGCATAGCTAAGAGCAGCGGATTTGATACCGGCAGAAATTACAGTATGAGTGTGAATACGGCATACAGCTATTAGT
>CAVHZK010000156.1:0-2522 GCA_963640215.1 bacterium
GGTACGACAGAGAGAAAGTGGGTGAGTATATGACATTGGAATGTATGTTGGCTGATGAACGTCGAAAAAGTAGACGTGAGGGGGCAGCTGAAGCAACTGATAAATTTCTCCGCAGGCAACTCCTTAGGAACCCCAGCATATCAGAAGCCCGTGATATATTTGATGAACTGTCCGAGGACTATATACGCCAATTTGCTGCGGAAAATGGTATCACGCTTAGGTAACTCCTTGAGTATGTCAGATTGCGGCAGAAAACGGCATCCAGCTCAAATAAACCCTCATGCCTGCGTGCTTGCAGGCGCCACATATAATAAAAGTACGGATTGCTACGCGCTGGCGCCCTCTCGCAATCAGTCTCTTTTATGTTTGATTATATTATAGGGGGCAAGTTCTCTTGCCCCCTACTTTAGCACTTATTTATTCCTCATCTGCCGCAGCAGCCGCTATTACCGCATTCTGTACATCGGTAGGCGCCTGCTCGTATCTGTCGAAGACATACTCGAAGCTGCCGAGGCCGCCGGTCATAGAGCGTATATCCGTGCCGTAGCCGTAGAGCTCCGACATAGGCAGCTCAGCCTCTATGGTCTGCTTGCCGTTGTGGTTGGAATTCATGCCGAGCACTCTGCCTCTGCGCCTGTTGAGATCGCCCATTACGTCCCCGGTAAATGCATCCGGCACAGTAACCTTGAGCGCTGCTATAGGCTCCAAGATAACCGGACTCGCCTTCATGAAGCCCTCCTTGAAAGCAAGCGTGCTCGCCATCTTGAAAGCCATCTCTGACGAATCAACCGGATGATAGGAACCGTCAGTAAGCGTAGCCTTGAGGCCTACTACAGGATATCCTGCCATGGGTCCCTTGAGTACGCACTCCTGTATGCCCTTCTCAACTGCCGGGAAGTAATTCTTAGGTACTGAGCCTCCGAATACTCTCTCCTCGAATACATAAGGCGTAGTCAGATCACCCGAGGGTTCAAACTCCATGAGTACGTCGCCATACTGGCCGTGTCCGCCGGACTGCTTCTTATGCTTACCTCTTACCTCGACCTTCTTGCGGAGTGTCTCTCTGTATGCGAACTTGGGCTTGCTGAGCTCTATCTTGACCTTGTATCTGTCCTCTAACTTGGACTTAACTATCTCAAGCTGCTGCTCACCTATGCCGTATACCAGCGACTGACGGTTCTCTGAGTCATTTACCACTCTGAGGGTCTTATCCTCCTCCAAGAGCTTGGCAAAGCCTGCAGCTACCTTATCATCGTCGCCCTTGGTGACTGTAGTGTATGCCATATAGGTGTAAGGAACATCTATGTCAGCCATATTGTAGGCTATGGGTGCATTTCTCTGAGCTACCAGAGTATCGCCAGTCTGGGTTGCTGTCAATTTGGAAAATGCGCCTATATCGCCTGCATTAAGGAGCTCTGTTTCCTTAGCCTCCTTACCTGTCATAAGATATATCTTGCCTAATTTCTCGTCCTGCTCCTTGATGGTATTGTACAGAGTCATGTCCGGCTTAACCGTACCTGTAACTACCTTGAAGAGGCTGTATTTACCGATGAACGGATCCACGATGGTCTTGAATACGAGCACCGAGGTAGACGCATCGGAGTTACATTTAGCTGTAAATCTCTCACCTGTAGCAAGATCCCTGCCCACGCACTCTCTGTCAGCTGGCGACGGGAAATACCTGTTGATGCACTGCAGTAGATAATTCATGCCCTGAGCTGCTATACCGGAGCCCATGACTACCGGCACAAGGCTGCAGGTCTGCACATTAGTCCTGAGAGCATCATATATCTCCTCAGGCGTAAACTCCTCGCCCTCGAAATACCTCTCCATGAGTTCCTCGCTCGTCTCTGCGATAGCCTCCATGAGTGAAGCCCTCGCAGTCTCAAGCTGCTTGGCTACATAATCCGGCACCGGCACCTCCACCTTGTTGGAGGCTGTGGTGAACTTGCGGCCCTTCTGCTTGATAACATTTACATAGCCTACAAACTTGCCGTCCTCGCGTATAGGTATCTGCAACGGAGAGATGCTGCGTCCGAACTCTGTCGTGAGCTTAATCGTCAGCTCTCTGAATGAGGCGTCATCATCGTCCATATTGGTAACGAAGAAGAGTCTCGGAAGTCTGTATTGCTCGCAGAGCTCCCATGCCTTACGTGTGCCCGGCTCTATGCCCGACTTGCAGTTTACAACGATAACCGCAGCATCAGCCACACTTACAGCCTCTTCAACCTCGCCTACGAAATCGAAATAACCGGGAGTATCGAGGAGATTGACCTTGACAGTCTCCTTCTCATCTGCGAATTCTATCGGAACCACAGATGTCGAGATCGAAAACTTACGCTTTATCTCCTCCTTGTCATAGTCACTGATGGTGTTGCCCTCTGTGACCTTGCCGGGACGTGAGGTGAGACCGGAAATGTGCGCCAATGCTTCAACTACCGTTGTCTTGCCCGCCCCTCCGTGTCCGAGAAATACCACGTTTCTGATGTCTTTGGTATCATAAGCTTTCATGATATTAAGCT
>CAVHZK010000157.1:0-1999 GCA_963640215.1 bacterium
GCCCTCTTCTGTCTTGAGGTTAAGCACCATGCCCTCCTTGTTGCGGTTGATATAGGCATAGTAGGCACTGTAATCATTTTTGATCGGTCCCCAGCCTCTCGTCTGATCGCCTATGGGCGCCTCAATCTTTATGACCTCGGCACCCATATCAGCCATCTGCATAGTGCAGAACGGTCCGCTGTATGCCTGCGTAAGATCAAGAACACGGATACCCTCCAACGGTCTGTTCATAGAATGTTTCTCCTTAATCTAAATTTATATATTTTGCGCATTGCACTTCAATTCGTACAATACATTCGTAATATATCAACAAAAATATTGCCTGTCAATCTGAAGATTAGGGCAAATGTATCAAGGATTGGATGCAAGCTTATTTGACGGATATTTCCTGCGTTTGGAACCCACAATACATGCTGTAAAGGTACCTTTACAACACCTAATATTTCCGTCACCCCGCCATCACATCAAAGAGGCTCAGCTGATTGGACTCGGGTATGCTGCCCAAGAGTCCGAGCTGTTTTAGGAGCTCGGCATTGGTCTTGGTAACCTTGGTTCTCGCTATGAATTCCTCTACGCTTAGGTAGGGGCCGTTCTTGGCATCCTCCTCTATGGCCGCTGCAGCTACGCTGCCGAGTCCTGCGATAGAGTCAAGTGAGGGCATAATCTTGTTATTTTCCGTGATAATGAACTCACTTGCCTTGGCCTTGAATATATCTATGGGCTCAAGCTCTATACCGCGTACCATCATCTCCTCGACCATGCGCATATCTCGGAACAGGTTCTTGTCATTGGACGAATAATCCTTGGAATTCATCAGCTCACGAAGCTTAGCAAGGTTCTGGCGGAGCTTGGGCAGACTCACGCACATTTTCTCATAGTCAAAGCCCTTGCCCTTGACCGTATAGTAGGCGGTGTAGTAAGCAAGCGGATAATGCACCTTATAATAGGCTATACGCCACGACATGACTACGTAGGCTGCGGCGTGTGCCTTGGGGAACATGTATTTAATGGTATCGCAGGACCATATATACCACTCCGGCACACCATGCTCTCGCATGATATTGCAATATTCCTCATGCTTAGCATCCTTCGGGAATTTGCCCTTACGCACAAGCTCCATTATCTTGAAGCTCATGCCAGGCTCTATCCCCATGCTTATGAGATATATCATAATATCATCACGGGTACATATAGCCGTATCTATGGTACAGGTTCCCTCACTTATAAGCTTCTGCGCATTGCCTAACCATACATCCGTACCGTGAGCAAGACCGGCTATGCGCACAAGGTCAGACACATAACGAGGCTTGGCCTCCAATAGCATCTGCATGGCGAAATCCGTACCAAACTCCGGCACTCCCATGGTGCCGCAGGGCGTACCGCCTATGTCATCAGGCTTAATGCCGAGAGCTTCCGTACTCATAAATAAGGACATTATCTCAGGCGTGCCTATCGGTATCTTCATGGGATCAAGTCCGGTGATGTCCTGTAGCTGACGCACCATGGACGGATCCTCCTTGCCAAGTATGTCCAGCTTCAGAAGGTTATGGTCTATGCTATGATAGTCCATATGCGTCGTAACCATATTTTCCGGATTATTGGCAGGATACTGTACCGGTGTAAAGGTATTTATCTCCTCGCCGTGCGGAAGCACCACTATGCCTCCCGGGTGCTGTCCCGTAGAGCGTCTTACATCCGTACAGCCCTTAGCAAGCCTCTCTATCTCGGCGCGGCGCATAATCTTGCGCGGAGCTGAAGGATCTGAGTTAGCCGGCTGCAATCTCTCCTCGTTGTATTTCAATACATAGCCGTAGGCAGTATTGTCCTGCACTGTGCCGACAGTGCCCGCCTTGAAGGTCTGTCCCATGCCGAACAGCTCCTCTGTGTACCTGTGGGCGTTGGGCTGATATACGCTCGCGAAATTCAAGTCGATATCAGGCTCCTTGTCTCCCTTGAAGCCCAAGAAAGTCTCAAAGGGAATATCGAAGCCGTCCTTTAT
>CAVHZK010000157.1:2033-11844 GCA_963640215.1 bacterium
CAGCTGTGTTCCGCACTTTGGACAGTTCATGTCCGGCATATCATATCCGGCACGACTCCTGTATGTCTTGACCGTCTCGGACTCAAAATCCGAAAATTTACATTTTGGGCAGCGGTAATGCGGCGGCAGCGGATTGACCTCAGATATACCTCCAAAGGTTGCAGCAAGCGACGAACCGACTGAGCCTCTTGAGCCTACAAGATAGCCATGCTCTACGCTGTCCTGCACGAGGCGCTTCGCGATGATATACATGACGGAGTAGCCGTTGGATATGATGGAATTAAGCTCCTTATCGAGGCGATTCTTGACTATATCCGGCAATTCCTCTCCGTACATACTCTTAGCGGTAGCATAGCAGGCATCTCTTAATTCATTGTCAGAGTTCTCGATGACAGGCGGGCACTTGTCCGGTCTTACCGGAGCTATGCGCTCGCACATATCGGCTATCATATCTGTATTATCTATGACTATCCTCTGAGCTGTCTCGTCACCGAGGAAGGCGAACTCATCCAGCATCTCGTCAGTAGTCCTAAGATACAGCTCGCTGCCGTATTTGTCCTCATTAAAGCGTCTGCCCTTGGTCGCAGCCTCAAAGTATTTGACTATTTTTCTGTATATGGAGTCGCCCTTCTGCGCAAAATGCACATTTCCCGCAGCCACAACGGGCTTACCTAATTTATCCGCAAGCTCTATTATCTTCCTTGTTGCATTGCGGATATCCTCCATGCTGTCCACAGGCGTCTTGCCGTCATATATGAGGTACTCCAAGTTGGACGGCGGCACTACCTCGAAATAATCATAAAATGAGGCATCCTTAAGCAGCTCCTCGTCTCCCACATCTCTGAATACCTCGTCATATATCTCCCCGTCCTCGGTTCCGCTGCCGATAAGGAGTCCGTCCCTCATGGCATTGACTACTGATTTTGGCATACGCGGCTCATTGCCGTAGAGATAATCTATATGTGCAGACGAGATAAGCCGGTACATATTGGTTCTGCCGAGATCATTACGAGCTATCAGGGTGAATGAATTGGGATGCAATTTCTTGATTGTCTCTGCGTCCATTTCATCCTGCTCCCAGAGCTCATCAAGATTTGTTATGCCTCGACTTTTAAGCATCTTGCTGAAAGCCAAGAATATGCCTGCCGTTGCCTCAGCATCGTCAACAGCTCTGTGGTGATTGAGAAGACTTACCCCGAGCGCCTTGGCCACATTATCAAGCTTATTACGGAAGAGGTCCTTTAGGAGCATGTGCGAGAGTCCCACTGTGTCCACCACCGTGGGATTAAACTCTATGCCGAGCAGCCCTGCATAATGCTTGACAAAGCCCACATCGAACATAGCATTATGTCCGACTACAGGCACATCGCCGCCGCCTATGAACTCTATAAACTTAGGTATCCAATGCTGATAGTTTCCTGCACCTCTAACCTCGGCATCTGTGATAGTAGTGAGCTCAGTAATGCGAGGCGGTATGGGGCACTCTGGGTCAACAAACTGTGAAAATCTCTCAACTATCCTGCCGTTATTGAGCTTGACCGCGCCTATCTCTATAATGCGGTTGCGCTTCATGGAGAAACCTGTGGTCTCAAGGTCGAATACGACAAATTCGCCATCGAGGCTCTGTCCTCGCGGATTTCTTACTGCGTCCTTGTCATCATTTACAAGATTAGCCGTAAGACCGTACATGAGCTTGAGCTTGGAGTCCTTGGGAAGCTTGTGCGCTGCGGTAGGAAATACCTGCGCCGAGTTATTATCAGTGATGCACAGCGCCTTCCATCCCCATTTGTCAGCAAGCCTGATATAATCCTCAACATCTCCTATGCCATCCATGTCGCTCATCTTGGTGTGGAGATCAAGCTCTACCCTCTTCTTGCCCTCATGCTTATCCATACGAGCGGAGTTGGGATCTACAGCTTTCCTGATGCCTTTAATCCTGGAAATGGTGAGCTCCGCGCTGTACTGATTGGGTGGCTCCACCGCTCCCGATATAGAGACAAAGGCATCCTCCTTTAGCTTGGACTCGAGCTCATTTTTGGCATTTTCGTCACAGAAGAGTCTGCACGAAACCGAATCCGTGCTGTCCGTTATATTGAATCTGTATATATACTTATCGTTGCGCGTCTTGATTAGATCTATGCCAAATATCCTGCCGTTTATTATGACGGCACCCATGCCGTCCTGCAATGAGGATATGCTGAGCGGTTCCCCGCTGAAATCATATCCGTATATGACGTCCGGATTCTGTGATTTCTTGTTTTGCTTGGGCGTCCAGCGATTGTCGGCTTCCTTGTATCCGGTCTGCCCAGGTTTCTTGGATGCTTTGTCGCTGCCCTTTGCTAAGTAGTCTCCGCTGCTTGCTCCCTTACTGTAGCCGCCCGCAGTGCTTCCTGCTCCTGCCGTACCTGCCGAAGCTCTCGCGCTGCTCGTGCCGTCGTATCCAGACTCTGTATGTGCCGATGCGATAATGCTTACGCGTATGCTCTTGCCTCCGAATATCTTGGCACGGATCGCAGACTCTGCCTCGCACAATGTACTGTGCGGTATCTCCTCTACGCAACGCAAGAAGACCGTCAACGAACTGCGGTCATCCGGGACACTTATCCTCACGACCTCGGCCTTCTTCATCAGCTCACGGTCTGATAGATCCATATCTAAATTCGTAAAAACATCGCTGAAATTGCTCATCCGTTACTTTTATAATGTGTGATACCCGAACTATGAGCGAGTATCACGCTTTGTAGAATTGTGAGAGCGCGTAAGCGCACAGCACTCTGCCACATTTATGATATGCTGCCCTTGTGAATGCACAGGCTATCTAACTCCGCCTTAAACGCATTAAGCAGCTCATCCTCCGGAACCTTACGCACTACCTCACCTTTCCTGATAATGAGTCCTTCGCCCTTGCCTCCGCAGATACCTAAGTCTGCCTCTCTCGCCTCGCCTGGACCATTCACTACGCAGCCCATGCAGGCGACCTTCATATCGAGGCTGTTGTACGGAGGCTCAGCTACAAGTCTATTTACCTTTTCTGCAAGAGCAATCAAGTCTATGCTCGTCCTGCCGCAGGTCGGGCAGCTTACGACCTCTATGCCTCCGCGCCGCAGCCCAAGGGTCTTAAGTATCTGAAATGCACTCCTTACCTCCTCAACAGGGTCTCCTGTGAGACTGACTCTGATCGTATCGCCTATGCCCTCGTATAGTATGACACCCAAGCCTATGGCTGACTTGATATTGCCGCTCCACACCGTACCAGCCTCGGTGATGCCTACATGCAACGGATGAGTGGTACGATCCTTGATAAGCTCGTGTGCCTTGATGCACATCAATACATCCGAGGACTTGATGCTTATGACTATGTTACCGTAGCCTGCTTCCTCTATCATGCGTGCCTTGTCAAGAGCCGATTCAACGAGTCCCTCAGCCGTCACGCCGCCGTATTTCCTGATGAGCTCCTGCTCTAAGGAGCCTGAGTTTACGCCGACCCTTATGGGGATGTTCCTTGCCTGTGCCGCCTTGACCACGGTTCCAAGTCTCTCACTGCCGCCTATGTTGCCGGGATTTATCCTTATCTTGTCTACGCCGTTAGCTATGGCTGCAAGCGCCAATCTGTAGTCAAAATGTATATCAGCAACCAAGGGTATATGTATACGCGATTTGATACCTGATATGGCAGCTGCTGCCGCCTCGTCCGGTACAGCAACTCTGATTATCTCGCAGCCTGCATCCTCAAGGCGCTGTATTTGTTCGATGGTTGCCTCTATGTCTGAGGTCTTGGTGTTGCACATGGACTGCACGACAATGCGGTTGCCGCCGCCTATCCTCACACCGCCTATATTCACCTCATGGGTAAGCATTCTCATTTTCTGTCCTTTGTTTTCTACCTTAATACCTGATTGCTTTACGCTGCATCAGAAATTTGCACCTTTCGACCTTAGTATACTCTTGTAGCTTTGGGCAAAATTCTTTGCCCAAAGGCTGATACCTGATTGCTTCGCGCTCTCGCGCTCCCGCAATCATAAACGACATTCGCAGTCCGCTCATTTTCCCCGAGGGAAAATGGCTTCTTGCTCATGTCTTTTTGGTCGCAATGTCAAATTTCTGCTTGCAGCTATCGCTGCATCAGAAATTTGCACCTTTCGACCTTAGTATCAGCACGTCGTTCAACATTATAATGAGCATCAGTGCTAGGAGGAGTATCATGCCTGCCGCATGTATCTTGGCCTCAAGCTCCTTGGGGACTGCCCTGCGCGTGACGAGCTCTATGGTGATGAATATCAGTCTGCCTCCGTCGAGCGCAGGCAGCGGCATGAGATTCATAAATCCGAGCGAGCCGGATATGAGTATCATAAGGTCTAAGAGTGTTATCACTGAGGACTTAAGTCCGTAGTCGGCTGCCTCCGTTACGCTCTCATCCATAACTGCAACCATACGCACGGGTCCCATGACATCCTGTCTGGACACCCTGCCTCCCGCGAGCATCTTGAGTGATTCGATGCTTGAACGTATGCAGTAATTTACATTATATTGACTGCACACAAGCGTATCTATGATACCTTCCGTTCTCTCATAGGCTACATTGTAGGAAAGGCCTAAACGGTATCTGCCCTTATCGCTGTCATAGAAGGGCTCCAACACAGCCTGTTTCTTGGCATTGCCGTCTGAGGCATCGCGGTAATATATAGTGAATAAGTCCGCATTATTCATCTCGTCTGCATGTATATACATAAATATCTGCATATCACGAGCAGACTGTACGCTCATCCTGTCGCCGTTTACACTTAAGGCATATACTTGATCCCCGGGCTCGAGGCCTGCCTGTGCAGCCGGACTTCCTGCCTCAACCTCCCTGATGAAGGGCCTGTCAAAGCCAAACCATGCACATACAATACAGGACAGCAGGAATGCCAAGATAAAGTTAAATACAGGGCCTGCCGCTATAACTATAAAGCGCCTCCAAGCTGCCTTATTTACAAACTGCGTATCCCTGTGATATCTCCTCCCATCGACAATCAGATATTCTCCGTCAGCGCTGCGCTCATTATACTCGAAGGTACCATTATTAAGCTCGCTGACATGCAGGCGATGTGAGCTTTTATCGTCTCTGACATCGTCCACGTCGTCACTGTCCTCATCTCCAAGCTCTCCGTCCTCTGGCTCATCCTCGTCTGACTCGTCTCCAAGCATCATGCATGAGCCGCCAAAGGGTATGGCGCGCAGAGAATATCTGACATTTCCTGTCACCTTGGAACAGAGCCTTGGTCCCATGCCGAGCGAGAGCTCGATAACTCCTATGCCCATAGCCTTAGCGGCAAGGAAATGCCCGAGCTCGTGTATCATTATGATTACGCCTAATGCGATTATCGAAACTATTAAACCTATCATCTAAAAATTACCAACCTGACTTCAACCTGCCGTCATTAGACTCAAGCAGGCTTTGGCTTCTTCCTCATTGCTCGTACTGTCCGCATTTTGGACTATCACAGTCCGTACAGCCTCCGTATAAAGCTGCGTGCGTCCTGCTCTGTCTCAAAGATATCGTCAAGGCTTGGCACAGCCACGAAATCGTGAGCCTCCATCGCCTTCTCGATACCGTCTGCGATATCAAGATATCCTATCCTGCCAGACAAAAAGGCCGCTACACATTCCTCATTGGCTGCGTTATATGCGGTGGTAAGACTGCCACCCCTGCGGCAAGCCTCTATGCCAAGCCTCAAGCCCTTGAAGGTCTCGTAGTCAGGCTCCTCGAAATGTATATCTCTAAGCTCCTTGAAGCCCAAGTGTCCTGCTCCCTTAAATGCTGCTCTGTGCCCAAGATTAAGGGCATAGGCTATAGGCACCTTCATATCCGGGGCACCCAGCTGCGCCTTAATTGCACCATCCTCAAACTGCACCATGCTGTGCACAACGGAGCCCGGCTGCACAGCTACGATAATGTCATCTGCGTCGACATTGAAGAGATAGTGCGCCTCAATAACCTCGAGTCCCTTATTTACAAGAGTCGATGAATCTATCGTTATCTTGGCGCCCATATTCCAGCTAGGATGCCTCAAGGCGTCCGCCGGAGTTATGCCCTTGAGCTCGTCAAGCCTCCTTCCGCGAAACGGTCCTCCAGAGGCAGTAAGCCATATCTTGTCTATCTTATTATTGTTCTCACCCTGCAGACACTGATATATGGCAGAATGCTCCGAATCAACCGGCATGAAGCTTATGCCGCATTCCTTGGCAAGAGGCATGATGATATGTCCGGCGCAGACTATCGGTTCTTTATTTGCCTGAGCAATATGCTTACCTGCCTTGATAGCCTCGATAGTAGGTCGTATACCTATCATACCTACCACACTGACGAGCACGGTATCAGAGTGCTCCCAGGTGGCACACTCTATAAGCCCGTCCATGCCGCTTACTACCTTGACAGGCTTGCCCTCAAGTCTCAGTCTGTCTCTAAGCTTAAGCGCCTTCTCCTCGTCATAGATACAGCAGATCTCCGGCTTGAATCTCGTGATCTGCTGATATATAAGCTCTGTATTGCCATAGGCCGCAAGCCCGGTAATGTGTATGTCGCTGAAGTCTTCTGCAAGCTCTAAGGTTTGTCTGCCTATAGAGCCTGTCGAACCCAATACGGATAAATTCATCTATAATATCCTCTGTACGGCAATTATCGCATAGTAAATAGCCGGTGCCGCGAACAGCATGGAATCAAATCTGTCCAATATGCCGCCGTGCCCCGGTATCAGATTGCCATAATCCTTAATATCGTGATTTCTCTTGATGGCTGATGCCGCTAAATCGCCTATCATGGAGATAACAGCTCCCACTGCGCAGGATAATGCACACACTGCCTGCGGATAGTCTGTCGTAAATCCTGACTTAAATATGCTGCCGTAGATGAAGCCTAAGAGCGCTGCACCGAGCACCCCTCCTACGGCTCCCTCTATGGTCTTCTTGGGGCTAAGCTGAGCTGCCATCTTGTGTCTGCCGAACAGCCTGCCCGCACAATATGCAAAGGTATCACTACCCCATGCACTGAGCAATATGAGCCATACGAAATACACGCCATCAGACATCGCCCTTGTATGATATACAAAGCTCATCAGCACAGATACATAGCATATTCCGAAAAATGCTCCCGTGACCTGCTCTGTCTTGTATTCTGGAAATGTTATGACATAAGCCGTCATGAAACAGAGCAGCGAGGAAACTATCACACAGGTCATATATGCCATGCCGTCATAGCTGATGAGCACATAATAAACCGTGGTCAGTACATATCCTATCGCTGCAAGTCCCTTGTGATCTATGCCTATAGCCTGATACAGCTCTCTCTGTCCTATAAGCGAGATGAGCCAGAACGCAACAAGAAGCGGCATGCCTCCCTTATAAAACAGGATTATTGCCGCTATCAATAAGACTATTCCGCTCAAGAGCCTCTTCAGAAACACTTGCTAAACTCCTCCGAATCTGCGGTTTCTCTTGTTGTATTCCTCGATGCATTTAAGGAGCTCGGTTCCGTTAAAGTCAGGCCAGAGCGTATCCGTTATGACTATCTCCGAATAAGCGCATTGCCATATCAGGAAATTACTGAGTCTAAGCTCTCCCGAGGTACGGATGAGCAGATCGGGATCAGGTATGCCGTCAGTATCAAGGAACTTGGCAAATTCCGCCTCAGTGAGCTCATTGGCATTGGCATTTGCATTTGCCTCTGTCTCTGCCTCTGCTGCACCTGTTGCTAACGTCCTCTTACTCAATATGCTGTCACTATACTTAATCACAGCACGCCTTATCTCGTCGCGTCCGCCGTAATTGGCAGCTACTACGAAATTCATCCCCGTATTGGCGCAGGTCTCTGCCTCTAAGTTATTGATGGCGTCTATGATATCCTGCGGAAAACGGCTGCGGTCGCCTATCATCCTGATGCGTACATTATTTTCCTTGGCACTCTTAAGAAGGCGTCCGGCGTAATACCTGAACAGGTTCATAAGTCCTGTGACTTCATCCTCTGAGCGCTTCCAGTTCTCAGTTGAGAAGGCATATACTGTCAGGTACTTTATCCCTAACCTTCCTGCCTCCGGTACGAGAGCCTCTATGGTCTTACAGCCCTCCTTGTGCCCCATAGTGCGTGGGAGGCCGCGTTTCTTGGCCCAGCGACCATTGCCGTCCATGATAATGGCAACAGACTCTGGAATATGCAGATTGTCCATAAGTTAAGAAAACTCCTCAAAACGAGTTCCGTTTTGTGTTATGTAGGTTGCCAAGTGTCTATGCGTCCTTGTGTGCATGCACACAGTCCGCATAGCCGTTTGGCAACACTTTTATTTTCACACTGTCATGATGTCCTTGGTCTTGGCATCGACCATGGAGTCTACCTGCTTGATGAAGTCGTCCGTGAACTTCTGGACATCCTTGTCAGCCTGCTTAACATCGTCCTCGGTTAAGTCGCCGTTCTTCTCCATCTTCTTGGTCTTGTCATTGGCGTCGCGTCTGATATTGCGGATAGCAACCTTAGCGTCCTCGCCGTATTTCCTTATCTGCTTGGCAAGCTCTGCACGTCTCTCGGCATTAAGCTCCGGGAACACAAGTCTGACGCTGATTCCGTCATTAGTCGGGTTGATACCTATATCTGAGCAATTGATTGCCTTCTCTATTTCCTTGATGAGTGACTTCTCCCATGGCTGGATAAGTATAATACGCGCCTCTGGTACAGAGATGTTGCCAACCTGCTGTATCGGTGTCATCGTACCGTAATAATCCACCTTTATCTTGTCAAGCACGTGCGGATTGGCTCTGCCGGCTCTTATGCTCTGATAATTCTCTGCGAGACCATCGATGGTTTTCTGCATTTTCTCTTTGTAGATATTAAGTTCTTCGGTCATGGCTGTGTCTCCTTGTCTGTGTCCGCGGCATCACTCTGCCGTAACTATAGTGCCGTCTATCTTGCCGCTTAGAGCATCGGCAATATTGCCCGGCTCGTTTAATGAAAATACGCCAAGCGGCATGTGATTTTCCTTGCACAATACCGAGGCAGTAAGATCTATCACCTGTAATTGCTTGTCCACTACCTCGCTGATAGTAAGCCTATCGAAGCGCTTGGCATTGGGATTGAGCTTGGGATCCGCATCATATACGCCGTCAACCGCCTTCGCAAGCAATATAATATCTGCCTCTATCTCTATCGCGCGCAGTGCCGTGCCGCTGTCCGTGCTGAAATACGGATGACCCGTGCCTCCGGCAAAGAATACTATCTTGCCCTCGGACAGTGCCTTCATCGCTGTATCCTTATCAAATACCGGCATGATGCCCGGTATCTCGAAGGCTCCGAATACAGCCGTGTCCATGCCTGCCGTCCTGAATACCTCTGATACGTAGAGCGCATTCATGGCTGTGGCAAGCATACCTATCTGGTCTGACTTAACTCTGTCTATCTCGTTGCCGGTGCGTCCTCTCCAGAAATTGCCTCCGCCTATGACCACAGCTATCTGTGTGCCGCCGTCCGCCGCCTGCTTCACCTCGCGTGCAACATTTTCCACTGTTGCAAGATCGAAGCCAGTATGCTTGTCGCCTGCCAATGCCTCTCCCGAGAGCTTGAGCATGACGCGCTTATATCTCCCCATATAAATACTCCCTGATATGTATACTCTAAAAGTGTTGACGGATACAAAAGCAGGCTGCGTGCTTGCACGCAAGAATGCTTTTGTATTTGGCAACCTCAAATGTATGAATACATAGCCAGTTTTCGTAAGAAAACTGAGCGGGTATGAATACATTTGAGGATTGCGAGAGCGCGTAAGCGCGTAGCAATCCGTACTTTTAT
>CAVHZK010000158.1:0-2761 GCA_963640215.1 bacterium
AGCCATATCGGTATCTGCTTGCCGTTTAAGGGGTTGATGGCATAGGAGCCTGTAAATACGCCTGTCTTCTCCTTGTCCTGCATACGATCCACATTGGAGCGCATAGAGGAATCAAGTATATACTTATCTACTGCTGCCTTAGTTTCCGGGGTAGCAAGCTTAGCTGCAAGTGCATGCTCCGGTGCAAGCACCATGAAGGTTGCACCATAGAGTGTGTCCGGTCTCGTGGTATATACGGTAAGCTTCTCGCCGTCCGTGCCCTCCGGTGCATCCTTTACGGGAGCTGCAAGCTTGAAATACACCTCTGCGCCGTAGGACTTACCTATCCACTCTGTCTGCATCTTCTTGACCTTCTCAGGCCAGTCAAGCTTGTCGAGGTCATTTAAGAGTCTGTCTGCGTACTTGGTAATCCTCAGCATCCACTGTCTTAGGTTCTTCTTGGTGACAGGTGAGCCGCAGCGCTCGCAGCAGCCGTTTACAACCTCCTCATTTGCAAGACCGGTCTTGCACGACGGACACCAGTTTATGGGGAATTCCTTCTCGTAAGCGAGTCCCTTCTCGAACATCTTGACAAATATCCACTGCGTCCATTTATAGAAGTCGGGATCTGTTGTATTGACCTCCATATCCCAGTCATAGAGCGCATTTATCTGATTTATCTGTCTCTTGATATTTGCTACATTTTCCGCAGTAGATATGGCGGGATGTACGTGATTCTTGATAGCATAATTCTCTGCAGGCAGACCAAAGGCATCCCAGCCCATGGGATGTATAACGAACTTGCCCTTAATCAGCTGATACCTTGACCACGCATCGGATATAACATAGCCTCTCCAATGTCCCACATGCAGTCCGTTGCCGGAGGGATAGGGGAACATATCGAGGCAATAATACTTCTCTTTTTTGCCGTCATTTACATTGACAGGGTGTTCCTTCCAATACTCCTGCCACTTCTGCTCAATCGCTGTATGATTGTACTGTGCCATTTCGTGCCTCGTAAACTCACATGCCTGCATATTGCAGACAATATATTTAATTAAATACGGATTGCCAAGTGCCCATGCACTGCCGTCCGTCAATGCCTTCAGAGTGAACAGCCATGCCCGCGTATCTGCAGGTGCCACACAGTCTAAAAGTGACGTATTGCTCCGCGCTTACGCGCTCTCTAAGCATTAGCTAAACAAGTATAGACTATTAGATTTTGCGTGTCAATGGAAGAACCTATACACGCTCTCGGCAGCTTTGAGATTCATCCCGGAGGGCTCTGCAAGCTCCTCTATGCTTGCCGCCTTTATCGCATCTATAGACTTAAAATGCCGCATCAGAGCGAGCCGCCTTGCATCGCCTATGCCCTCGATATCGTCAAGCACGGAATGTATCTGCGACTTAGAGTGGAGGCTGCGGTGATACTCTATGGCAAAGCGATGAGTCTCATCCTGTACTCTCGTTATAAGCTTAAAGGCCTCGGAGCGGCTGTCTATGGGGATCTCCTCATTATGAAAATACAGCCCCCTCGTGCGGTGCTTATCATCCTTCACCATGCCGCTTACCGGTATATCAAGGCCAAGCTCCTCTAAGACTTCGAGTACGATATTTACCTGTCCTCTGCCGCCGTCTGCCATGATGAGATCCGGCAGCACGGAGAAGGACTCACCCTCTCCCGCTATACCACGCTTAAAGCGCCTCGTCAGCACTTCGCGCATAGAGGCATAATCATTGGCGCCGTTCACGGTCTTGACACGGAACTTGCGGTAGTCGCTTCTCTTGGGCTTGCCGTCTGTAAATACGACCATAGAGCCTACCGTATCGACGCCTGATATATCCGATATATCGAAGGACTCTATCCTGCGGAGCTTATCAAACCCAAGCAGATTTCTTAGCTCCTCCTGCGCTCCCTTAGTCCGATTATCCTCTTGCTTTAGCTTCTCAAAGTCGCGCAGCAAACTGCTCTTGGCGTTTTGCACAGCTAACTCCACGAGCCTCTCCTTGTTACCGCGCTTAGGTGTGACTATCTTCACCGAGCGCCCCTTGGCATTACTCAGCCACTGTTCTAAGAGCGCGCTGTCAGGAAGCTCCTCCTGCACCCATATTTCCTTGGGGATATAGGGCGTGCCGGCATAGAACTGTGTTATAAATGAGCCTATTATCTCACTGAGCTTGTCCTCTGCATCTATCTCTATATGCAGAGACTCTCTGCCTATCATCCTGCCGTCTCTGATGAAGAAGCACTGCGCCAGCGCCTCATTGCCGAGCGTGCCTATGCCTATGATATCGCGGTCATCCATATCGACAGCCGTGACCTTCTGACTCGCCGCGAGGCTCTCGACCTCCTTCAGGAGCTCGCGGTACTCTATCGCGCGCTCAAACTCCATGGACTCAGATGCCGCCTCCATGCGCTCTCTTAGGTACCTCTGCACAAAATCATATTTGCCCGAGAGAAATTCTATCGCGCGGTCTATGTGCCTGCGATAGTCAGTCTCATTGATATAGGCATTGCACGGAGCAAGGCACTGTCCCATATGATAATAGAGGCAGGGGCGCTCCCTGCCTGTGTCCTCCGGCAGTTGCCTTGCACAGGAGCGTATCTTGAAGAGCTTGTGCATAAGATCTATCATGTCCCGCACTGCCGTACCCGAGGTATAAGGACCGAAATATCTCGCCTTGTCCTTTTTAACCCGACGCGTCAGCATCACGCGCGGGAAATGCTCCCCGACGGTGACCTTGATAAAGGGATAGGTCTTGTCGTCTTTGAGCAATGTGT
>CAVHZK010000159.1:0-17424 GCA_963640215.1 bacterium
ACACCGGACAATCATCAGGTTGATGCAGACGGTGTGCGCGTACAGTAAACAATCGTTAATTTGTCAAAAACCCACTACCTAAAGGTAGTGGGTTTTTTGCGGATTTAACGCCGAGTTAAAGTTGATTTAATGAACAAAGTTTATAAAATATACACAAAAGCTACACAAATGCGTTTTTTGCCGGAGAGGATATGTGATGGAATACGGAAATGACAGCAATATAAATGACAATATCACGGGCAATATCGAGACGGATATTGCCGTAGAGCTTAATGCCGACGACGAGTCAAGGAACGAGGGCGGCAGCAGGATGAGCGACAGCAGTCGAGAGGTCAGAGGCGGCAGCGGAAAGAGTGACGGCAGTGGGACTAAGCGCTCATTTAAGTCCAAGGCAGTGAAAGGCATATGCGCAGCAGTGCTGCTTATCTTAGCTGTACTCATAGTTAAGCGTATTTTCTTCAGTGCCGACAAGATAGAGAGTAATCCCCTGTCCACAGTCTCAGTCGGACATGCACAAAAGACAGATGTATCCGTAGAATCAAGCCTCATCGGCAGCGTACAGCCGAGCGATGTATATTATGTAGTGCCCAAGGTCAGCGGCGAGATTACAGAGATATTTGTAAGCGTCGGAGACTTGGTGGCAGAGGGTGATCCTATATGCACCATAGACAACTCCAAGGCAGTCGACGCAGCAAAGATACAGCTTGACTCAGCCAAGGTGCAGTTAGACACTGCGACAGAGGCAAGCAATCTTGCCAAGACCAATTTAGACAGGATGACTGCTCTCTACCAGACCGGTGATATCTCCAAGCAGAGTCTTGAACAGACACAGAACGCCTATGATCAGGCGCAGGCAGCAGCTGATGCAGCAGGACTACAGAGAGATGCTGCACAGCTACAGTACGATACCCAGCTTGAGTTCTCGACAGTCACGGCACCGGTCACGGGCACGGTTGAATCGACAAATATGAGCATTAACGGGCTTGTATCCTCGGCGGCACAGGTATGCGTCATATCCTCGGAGGGCGAGAATAAGATAGTATTTAATGTCACGGACAGGCTGCTTGCCGCATTTAAGCAGGGGACCAAGGTCACAGTCACCAAGCAGGGCACAGAGTATAAGGCAAAGGTCACCAACGTATCCACATTACCGGACGCTGCTACTGGGCTGTACCGCGTGGAGGCTGCATTTACAGAACACAACTCTATAGTAAACGGCTCAAGCGTCAAGCTTGGCTTCATATCAGACGAACGCAAGCAGGTGCTCACGGTGGATACAGACGACATCAGCTATGACGGCGGTCTCACCTATGTGTATACCTTGAGCTACAACGACGCGGATGAGGCAGCGCCGGAGGGCAGCACCATAGGCGAGGGCAACAGAGCCGGAACCGTGCACAAGACCGAGGTGGAGACAGGCCTCTCCAACAATGAGAAAACAGAGATTATCAGCGGCATAGATGCCGACAGCCTGCTCATAACGAGCTGGACCTCACAGCTGTATGATGGTGCGCAGGTACAGGTTCTACCGGAGGCATAAGCTAAGATGATAAATTTGACGAAATTGGTATTAAAGAGACCCGTCACTACGGTGCTCTGCATAATCTCGCTTGCGTTCTTCGGCGCCATCAGTATCTTCAATATGAAGTTAGAGCTCACGCCGGACATCAATATGCCCATGCTCATAGTTACTACGACCTATGCGGGAGCGAACCCGGAGGACATAGATGAGCTGGTAACCAAGGAGATAGAGGAAGAGATAGGCACGCTCTCGGGTGTTGATTCGATAACTAGCTCGTCCAATGAGAATTATTCCATGATACTGCTCCAATATGAGTACGGAACAGATATGAATAATGCGTATAGCGAGCTGCGCAAGAAGCTTGATACGGTGGAAGCAGATCTGCCGGACGATGCAGACGAGCCACGCATCATTGAGATGAATATCAATGAGATGGCATCCTTATATGTCTGCATCAACAATCCCGGCATCAATAATATCTATAACTACGCTAAGGACACCATATCGCCGGAGTTAGAGAAGATAAGCTCTGTTGCATCCGTCGACATATACGGCGGACAGCAGGAATATGTGAGAGTGCAGCTTGATCCCGAGAAGCTATCGCAGCTACATCTTAATATGTCAGATGTGGCTTCGATAGTAGGGGCGGCTTCATTTTCAGTACCTGCAGGCTCAACCGATGTAGGCAATACCGAGATGAATATCTCTCTCGGAGTCAAATACAAGACCCCTGATGAGCTAAAGAGCATACCTATAAGCTACGGCAGCGGCAGCATCATATACTTAGAGGATATAGCGGAAGTATCAAGGGCTAACGATGAGCTCACCAATATAGGCCGTTACAACGGCGAGGACGCTGTCATACTCGCCATAGGCAAGAGTCAGCAGTACTCTGCATCGTCGCTGTCAAGGAGTGTGCACAAGACCTTCGACAAGCTGCAGGCTGCCGATCCCAATTTCGAGTACACCATAGTGCAGGATGCGGCAAATGATATCAACAGCTCGCTGACATCGGTGTTCGAGACTATGATAGTCGCTATCATACTCTCCACCATAGTGCTGTATCTGTTCTACGGAGATATCAAGGCGTCGCTCATAGTTGCAACCTCCATACCTATATCCATACTCTCAGCTCTCGTCATGATGGGCTGCATGGGATATTCGCTTAACGTCATCACCTTGGGCTCCATGGTGCTTGCCGTCGGCATGATGGTGGACAACTCCATAGTCGTGTTAGAGGCATGTTTCAGGGCGCAGGAGGTAGACCCGGATACAAGCCGTGCGGGATATATCAGAAATGCCATAAACGGTACGGCAAGCGTCGCAGGCAGTGTCTTAGGCTCGACCGTCACGACTTGCGTAGTATTTCTGCCTATAGGCTTCTTGAGCGGTCTCTCGGGACAATTCTTCCAGCCGCTCGGCATGACTATAGTATTTAGTATGATAGCGTCGCTCATATCGGCGATGACAGTGGTGCCGCTGTGCTTTGTATTCTATAAGCCCACAGAGAAGGAGAAAGCACCCGTCTACAGGTCAGTGCGTAATCTGCAGGATGCGTACAGGAGTGTAGAGTCGAAGATACTTAACAACAAGCGTAAGGCAGTGCTCATCACGGGTGCCTTTGTAGTGCTCGCACTTATCAGCGCGACACAGCTTGGCATGAAGCTGATGCCGGAGATAGATCAGGGCAAGGTACAGGTGAGCGCGACCTTGAAGCCCGGACTTACTACCGAGAAACAGCTTGAGAAATTCATAGAGATAGAGCAGGCGATAAGCGATGACGAAGATGTTGAGAAGCTGATGCTCTCAAGCGGCAGCATGAGTTATTCCTCATCGGGCACGGGCACATTTGTAGCTTATCTCAAGAAGGACAGAGTCAAGACCACGGACGAGACGGTAGAGCTGTGGAAGCAGCGTCTGCAGTATATTGCTGACTGCGATTTAAGCGTTGAGCAATATTCACAGACTGCCATGATGAACACGAGCTCCGGCTACACGCTTACGCTCGTAAGCTCTGATTATGATGAGTTGAAGGCTGTGTCTGACGACATATACGACGCACTCAAGACGGACAATCGTATCACGGCGGTGAGTTCCTCGCTTGCCAATGCCGCACCGGTCATTAAGTTCGAGATAGATCCGGTTGCCGCTGCAGCAGAGGGCTTTGTGCCCAAGCAGCTTGCAGGCAGTCTCTATACCATGCTCTCCGGCAAGGAAGCAGACAAGATGGATGTGGACGGACAGAATCTCTCCATCAAGGTCGAGTATCCGGATGACGAATTTGACGATATAAATAAGGTCAAGGATATATTGCTGACCTCCGCCTCAGGCAATACTGTGTACTTAAAGGATATAGCCGAGCTTAAGTTCGAGGACAGCCCTGCGAGCATCAGGCGCTATGACAGGCAGTATCAGGCTACGATATCAGCGAGCTATACAGACCTTGCCAACAGGCACACGGAGGCGGCGCTAAATGAGCTCTACGTGAGTTCCAAGCTTACAGGAGGAGTTGAGCTATCTGTAAATGCACAGATGGAGATGATGTACGATGAGTTCAAGAGTCTCGCCATGGCTATAGTTATAGCTATATTCCTTGTATTTGTAGTTATGGCGGCACAGTTTGAGTCACCGAGGTTTTCATTCATGGTCATGACTACCATACCCTTTGCCATGATAGGTGCCTGCGGCTTCCTGTGGCTCTTGGATATAGATATATCCATGCCGACTTTGATAGGCTTCCTGATGCTCATAGGTACCGTCGTCAACAACGGCATACTCTATGTTGATACAGTAGACCAGCTCCGCAATGAGATGTCATTTACAGATGCAGTCATAGAGGGCGGCGCGATAAGGCTGCGTCCCATTATGATGACCACGCTCACCACTATACTCTCCATGCTGCCCATGGGTATAGGCTACGGAGACTCGGGCGAGCTCATGCAGGGACTTGCTCTTGTAAATATCGGCGGTTTGCTGACATCTACGGTGCTCGCGCTGTTGGTGCTGCCTGTATACTATTGCATTATGAACGGCAGGCGGAGAGGATACAATGCGTAGCAGTAAGCTGTGATTTATTGGTGACACAGATGCAAGCAAAGCGTCATTATCAACAATACTTAACAGTTACGACTAAAGAACTCAACAGGTGACGGCACCAAGAAGGCAGTTCAATGTTTAGATGTGATAAACAAGGTGTTCATGAAAATGCGTAAATATAGATATCTTCATATAGTAAGCATGGCTCCCTCAGTGACAGCTGCCATAGTGACTGCGGCGGCTGTAGTCTTGACGGCTGCGCTTAGCCCCCTTGCTGCGCGGGCGGAGACAGTCAAGGCTACCGCTGATGTGAGCGGTAAGCCCAAGACAGGACCGGTGGAGATTGTGGCAGCAGAGCAGCAGGATAAGCTCTCTGACAACAATCTCGAATGGGACGAGATAGACGCGTTGATACATAATTATAATGCCACTGTGGTCAAAAACCGCCTCGAATGGGCAAGCGATGGGCGCAAGACTCGTGACTCTGAGGGCGTCAGAGATTATCTCATAGACAAGGCGGATTATTATGACTCACTTTACGAGCGCTATCAGTCTGATAGCGCCATGCTTGCAGCAAGCTATAAGTCAAGTGCCGACAGCATGAGACTGCAGGCGGAGAGCAATGTCCTTGATACAGAGGTGATACAGCTCCAGTATGAGCTCATAGAGAAGCAGACTGCGGAGACTGCACGTACTGCCTTCCTCAATTATTATGCAGCACAGTACGAGCAGGAGTATGACAGTGTCAACAAGGACTATCTCAGCAGGGTCTACAGCTCGACACTCAACCGGCAGCAGCAGGGCATGGCGACAGAGGTAGACTCTCTTACAGCCAAGGAAAATGCTGATACCGCGGCGGCAGCACTTATAGCCGCAGGCAGCAGCATAAGCAGCAATCGCAACACGCTCACTGTCATGTGCGGATGGAGCTATGATGCTGAGGGTGTCAGCATAGGAGCACTGCCTAATATGAACGCGTCTAAGATAAGCGCAGCAGACTATGAGTCGGACAAGCAGAAGGCCAAGGAAGCTAACCTAACGCTCCGCATTGACGAGATAAAGCTTAAGAATGCCAAGGCAGGCTCATATACTGCGCTCGTAATTGAACAGAACCAGGATCAGTTAAACAACGACACGCAGAGCTTCGATGTTAATTTCAAGGCGGCGTACGACAGCATGATAAATACCTGCACGGCCTATACCAATGCAGTAAATGACAAGTCAGTCGCAGACCGCAACCTCACCACCGCGGACAAACAGTTAAGCCTCGGGGTCATAAGCAATATCGAGTACGAGGGAGTGAAGAATAAAGCCAAGTCAGCGGAATATGCAGAGCGCAAGGCATATATAGCCATGCTGCAGGCCAAGGCGAAATATGATGCTGCAGTGGGCGGAAATCTGTAGTGGGATGTGTGCTCGCAGGTTGTATACAGTAAACAACCATGCCTGCGTGCTTGCAGGCGCCACATATAATAAAAGTACGGATTGCTGCGTGCTTACGCACTCTCGCAATCCTGCCTGTATTCGCATTTCGGGCTATCGCCCTACATCGCTCATACAGGGCAGGTTGCCAAGTGTCTACGCGTCCTTGCGTGTAAACACGCAGTCCGCATAGCCGTTTGGCAACACTTTTAGAGTATAAAGAAGTACTGATTGCTACGCGCTTACGCGCTCTCGCAATCAGTATAGCCGTCTGGTGACACTTTTAGAGAAAGCGGATGTTTAACTTGAGTTTACAGATAAACAGACATATGAGCACAGTGCGTGCGGCATTGATAGCCGGACTCATTATGAGCATCGCGACAGGCGGGATGCGTACTTATGCTGTCGAGATCGAGACAGACGAATACGGTGTGGCATACGTATTAAAGGAGGACGGAACTAGGGATTACAGCAATGTTCCGGCACTTCCCACAACGGACGATGCGGCAGTATCCGAGGGGACTATCATTGACTCCAACCGCCATGATATAGGCAACAACGGACCTACCAAGGATCAGAGCCTTGTCGGCATACCGGACGGCATGACTAAGGAGACTTATGAGGCGCTCGGAGATGGGGTTATCAATTGGGCAGAGATACCGGACATCATAGAGCAGAGGAACCCGACCTATGTAAAGTACTACAAGCAGGCGGACTCAAGCCTTGCCACTATGCGCGCCGGATATGAGGATTTCAGCTACCAGATGGTGGAGCAAATGCGCTCCCTTGATGAGACTATAGATAGCCTTGAGGTAAGCGAGGAACTCATAAGCAGTCTGCCCAGCGATATAGTGAGCTATAACGGAGCAAATGTATCCAAGGATACTGCCTTGGAGTCACTGGAGAAGGCGCTCAATACGGCAAGCTCCGGCAGGCGCAGCATAAGCTCTGCCATAACGAGCACAAGGGCAAGCCTCTATTACGGTGGCAAGAGAATTGATACGGCACTTACGCCCGTGAAAAATCAGCTCACGGCGACAGTCGAGACTCTCATCATCTCATATAAGAGTCTGGAGGCTAACCGCAGCCTCGTCGCAGAGCAGATTGCATTATATGAGTCACTCTACAACACGTATAAGAGCACGGAAGCACAGTCCCTCTCGACAGCCACACAGACCGCAGCTGCACTTAACCAGTTAAATACGGTGCGCAAGACCCTGTCAGAGCTGGATGCAGGCTTAGCTCAGCTTAAGCAAAACATACTTATCCAATGCGGCTATGATGCAGACGAAGATGTGAGCATAGGCGATATACCGGATGCTGACCGCAGCTTCCTTGACGGCAGAGATATAGCAGCCGACAGGAAGAAAGCAATTGAGGGCAATCCGTCAGTGGTATCGGCAGGCAAATTAAGCAATTATCAATATTCAAGTGACGGCATGAAGAGTCGCGAGCTCGGAGAAAATGAGGCACTAGGCAAGGCAAATGCCGCCTTTGACGCTATATATAATGAGCTGCAGCGCGAGCTCATATTGGCGGATTCCGCAGCGACCTCGCTCAGGAAAGCCGAGCTAAATGAGCAGTCGGATAGGCTAAAATATGAGCTTGGCATGTTGAGTCATTCTGAGTATGCCGCACTTAAGCTACAGCTTGCCGCAAGCCGTGCCAGCGTAGAGCTCTCACGCCTCAATCTCATTCAGGCAAGCCGTAACTACAGCTGGGCGATGGAAGGTGTGATGAGCATAGGGTAGCTGACATAATACGGAATTCACATAGCGCAGCTAAATAATTTCGTAAGTTGATAAATCCTCCTCTTCAAACTAAAATACCACTGGACATAGACAGTAAGTACGCAGCGACTTTGAGTAGCGGCGTCCGAGGACGCAGCACACAGCGCGGTGCGCAGTATGCTCTATGTGCGGTATGATTCTGCCGGCAGCAAGACACTCTTGATACCGGCAACAGGTTAGAAGTACTAAGGAGAAAAGCATGAGAAGGAATCTTATTTTAGCATTTACAGTTGCTGCTGTAAGCTTGGCAGCAATGACAGGCTGCGGCAATGGCTCTGGCAACGCAAGCACAGAGACTCAGGCTGAGAGCAAGGCAGCAGAGACCACGGCCGAGGAGAGCAGCGATGCGGCAGATGAGGTAATCGGTATGCCCAACCCGTGGACAGAGTCCGATGAGCAGGGCGTATTGGAAGCAACGGGCTTCGATATAAAGGCGCCCGAGGGAGCTACGGATGTGTATTATTCTTATATGCAGGAGGATAAGTTAGCACAGTTAAGCTACACGCTGGACGATATAAGCTGGGTATACAGGATGGAGCCTGCGGACAAGCTGACGGACATATCCGGTATGTATTATGACTGGACTGCTGAAGAGACAGAGGATGACACGGTATCCGGCAGAGAGGCTGTGTATTATGGCAGAGTTGCTGAGGAGGGCTCGGACGCCGAGGATGTGCAGCTTGTGAATTGGTACGATGCAGTGACCGGAGTTACTTATTCGCTGTCTGCTATGGGAAAAGACCTTGACGGTATGGACATAAAGGCGTATGCAGAGAATCTGTATGTGCCGCTGCAGGGCGAGTCAACGGATGATCCTGCAGGAGATCGTGCCAATGAATTAAAGGAGTATTTCGTCGGCAAGCATGAGAAGAGCTATGATGGCAGCACGCTGACTATAACAGACAACGGTGATGATACTTTCGACATCAATGTAGATATATTCAGATTGTGCAGCATTGAGAATGCTGTCGGCACCTTCGAGGATCACAAGATGTATTTCAATGCGGTAGATCCCAACGGCAACAAGATGGCTGGCGTGATATACAGAGATAATGATAACAGTCTGACAGTCAAGATCACGGACAGCTCATGGGATCTCCTCCCGCCAGATGAGCTCATAGAGGGATTCGACAAGAAATTATGACACAATATACAGTAACCGGCATGAGCTGTGCCGCCTGTCAGGCGAGAGTCGAGAAGGCGGTCGCGAAGGTGCCGGGCGTGGAGAGCTGCGCTGTCAGTCTGCTCACCAACTCAATGGGAGTAGAGGGCAGCGCAGACTCAGCGGCTATAATCAAAGCAGTAACAGATGCAGGCTACGGAGCAAGGCTGCGCACGGATGACAGGTCCTCAGGCGCAGCTTCGGCTTCGGGAGCGGCAGATGATGCATTGGCAGATACACAGACCCCGGAGTTAAGGCGCAGGCTGATATTCTCCGTGGGTTTTCTTGCTGTACTCATGTATTTCTCAATGGGACACATGATGTGGGGATGGCCGCTGCCTGAGTGGTTCAACGGCAATCATGTGGCGATGGGCTTAGTACAGCTCATACTTGCTGCCATAATCATGCTCATCAACGGCAGATTCTTCGAGAGCGGCATCAAGGGACTTATACACAGAGCGCCCAATATGGATACGCTCGTCGCACTCGGCGCGGGAGCCTCATTTATATACAGCACTGCGGCACTCTTCCTTATGACGGATGCCGTGGTGAAGGGTGATGAGATGCTCGTCATGCATTATATGGACGAGTTTTACTTCGAGTCGGCTGCCATGATACTTACGCTTATCACAGTCGGCAAGCTCCTGGAGGCTATATCCAAGGGCAGGACGACGGACGCGCTCAAGAGTCTCATGAAGCTTAAGCCCAAGACCGCCAAGGTAATAAGAGACGGAGCCGAGACTGAGATACCCATAGAGGAGCTAAAGGTAGACGATATATTTGTCGTGAGACCGGGTGAGAGTATACCGGCGGATGGTATCGTCGTAGAGGGAAGCTCCGCTGTAAATGAATCCGCGCTCACGGGAGAGAGTCTCCCGGTAGATAAGGCAGAGGGAGACAAGGTAAGCGCCGCGACGGTCAACAGCTCCGGCTTCCTTAAGTGCCGCGCAACCCGCATAGGAGAGGACACGACGCTCTCGCAGATCATCAGAATGGTGAGCGATGCGGCGGCGACCAAAGCACCTATAGCCAAGATAGCTGACAAGGTGTCTGGAGTGTTCGTCCCTGTAGTTATAGTACTTGCAATAGTGACTATCATCGTGTGGCTATGTGTGGGAGCAGAATTCGGATATGCGCTTGCGAGAGGCATATCAGTGCTCGTTATAAGCTGCCCCTGCGCGCTGGGACTTGCTACGCCTGTTGCTATCATGGTAGGAAATGGGCTTGGAGCAAGGCACGGCATCATGTTCAAGACTGCTGTATCATTGGAGGAGACAGGGCGCGCACAGATAGTTGTGCTCGACAAGACCGGTACGGTAACTGTGGGAGCGCCACAGCTAACAGACATAGCCGAGGCAGAGGGCGTGAGCCGGTCAGAGCTGCTTAGCTTAGCTTATGCCTTGGAGCTTAAATCCGAGCATCCGCTCGCGCGGGCAATCACGAGCTACTGCGAGAAAATCATTTCAGAGGAAAATGCAGCAGGAGATGGAGAGACAGCTGCCGTATTAGATACGTTAGACACGGCAGTAACAGACGCAGCGGCAGCTGATCATATCACAACAGCGGCAGCTACCGCATACAATGACGTCACGGCAGTACAAGGCACAGATACTGTTTCTACTGACTGTCATACATTATGTATATCACGCTACACAGCTGACAGCTTCGAGGCGCTGCCGGGCAACGGACTGCGCGCTGTCATAGACGGCAGCACGGTTACGGGTGGTTCATTAAGCTATATCAGCTCTGTCTGCGAGGTAACGGACAAGATGAGGGCTGAGGCGGACAGACTCTCTGGAGAAGGCAGGACGCCGCTGCTGTTTGCAAGGGACGGACAGCTGCTCGGACTCATAGCCGTAGCTGACACTATCAAATCAGAGAGCCCGGAGGCAATCAGAGAGCTCAAGGCCATGGGCATACATGTGGTCATGCTCACAGGAGATAATGAACGCACAGCTGATGCCATAGGACGCGAGGTCGGTGTCAGCGAGGTTATCGCGGGCGTGCTGCCTGACGGCAAGGCAGAGGTGATAAAGCGCCTCAAGTCTCATGGCAAGACCATCATGGTCGGAGACGGCATAAATGACGCGCCGGCCCTCACGAGCGCCGATATAGGCATAGCCATAGGCGCAGGCACGGATGTGGCGATAGATGCCGCCGACGTGGTATTGGTCAAGAGCAGACTCAGCGATATACCGGCTGCAGTACGCTTAAGCCGTGCAACACTCACCAATATACATGAAAATCTGTTCTGGGCATTTTTCTACAATGTGCTCGGCATACCGCTTGCGGCAGGCTGCTATGTGCATCTTTTCGGCTGGAGTCTAAATCCTATGATAGGTGCGGCTGCGATGAGCCTCTCAAGCTTCTTTGTTGTAAGTAATGCACTAAGACTCAACCTGTTTAAGCCGGATGATGCCTCACACGACAAGCCTCTCAAGCACAAGGTTGTGCTTAATAAGGACGGCAGGCTGCTTAGCTGAGTCAAGGAATAACCAAATAGCGTGGCGATTCTACCAATTTATCGCGTTAAATCATAGCTGTGCTTAGTTAATTCTACAAAAGTGCACAAAAGCAACTGTTAAATTTTGCCATAAGTATTGAATAATGGCCTCATTATACCTATAATACTTAACACTTGAAAAACACGATACAATTAAGGTATCGTGAAGTACTTAAGCCCTATCGTGCAGGTATAATTGCATGAGATGGTGCGCAGGATTAAAGGGAGGCATTTTATGAAGAAAATTATCAGTGTGGCACTTGTTGCTGCCATGACGGCTTCACTCGCAGCTTGCGGAAGCTCATCGGCAACAACCGAGACCAGCGCAGCTGCCGGATCTTCATCAGAGACACAGGCAGCAGCAGAGAGCACTTCAGGCTCTTCTGACGGCGTATTTGTTATCGGAGGCTCGGGCCCGCTTACAGGCGGCGCAGCTATCTATGGTCTCGCAGTTAAGAACGGCGGACAGATTGCAGTTGACGAGATTAACGAGGCAGGCGGCATCAACGGATATCAGATTAAGTGGGTATTCGAGGATGACGAGCATGACGCCGAGAAGGCATTAAACGCTTACAACACTCTTAAGGATCAGGGACTCCAGATGATGGTAGGAACAGTTACCTCAGGCCCCTGCCTTGCAGTAGTTCAGGAGACAGCTGACGACAACATGTTCGAGATTACTCCTTCGGGCACTACTCAGGACATCACAGCTAATCCCAACGTATTCCGTATGTGCTTCTCGGATCCCGCACAGGGCACCAAGTCCGCACAGTACATCGGCGAGCACAAGCTTGCAACCAAGGTCGGCGTTATATATGACAGCTCAGATCCGTATTCACAGGGTATCTATGAGACCTTTGATGCAGACGCAGCTGACAATGGTATCGAGATCGTAGCTGCTGAGGCATTTACAGCAGACTCCAAGACTGACTTCACTGCACAGCTTCAGAAGATGAAGGACGCAGGCGCAGAGCTTGTATTCCTGCCCTTCTATTATACAGAGGCAGCTCTCGTACTTAAGCAGGCTAAGGATATGAATTATTCACCGGTATTCTTCGGATGCGACGGTATGGATGGCATACTTAACCTTGAGAACTTCGACACCTCACTTGCAGAGGGTCTGATGCTCCTTACTCCTTTCGCAGCTGATGCGCAGGATGAGCTCACGGTTAACTTCGTTACCAAGTACAACGAGCAGTTCGGCGAGACTCCGATACAGTTCGCAGCTGACGCTTATGACTGCCTGTACGCTATCAAGTATGCAGCTGAGAAGGCAGGCATCACTCCTGATATGAGCGTAAGTGATATGTGCGAGGCTATGAAGACAGCTATGGCTGAGATCAAGTTCGACGGACTTACCGGCGAGGCTATCACATTTGACGAGCAGGGCGAGCCTGACAAGGCGCCTAAGGCCGTGGTCATCAAGGACGGAGCATACGTTCTTGCAGACTAATTCGGTAATCAATCTGTAAATGTATAGGTTATAGGGGTCATCATATATTTTGACTCCGCTGTCAGCGATTAGGCGCTGTGCTTTACTAAAGGTGATGCATCGCGCTCGCTGACAGATATAACCATAGTATGAGTGATAATCGGGCTGCATTATAATAATGCAGCCATTATCCGTATATAAGGGGTGCTAATAATGTCCAGTTTTCTGAGCTATCTGATCAGTGGTATAAGCCTCGGTTCGGTATACGCTATCATCGCACTTGGATATACGATGGTATACGGAATCGCCAAGATGCTGAACTTCGCACATGGTGATGTCATCATGGTCGGAGCCTACATGGCATACGTAACCTTCACAAGTCTCGGACTTCCTCCGATTGCGGCTATTGCCGTCGCAACGGTGGGCTGTACAGTATTAGGCGTACTTATCGAGGCTATAGCATACAAGCCTCTGCGCGGGGCGTCATCGCTGAACGTGCTCATCACTGCCATCGGTGTGAGCTATTTCCTGCAGAATTCAGCCCTGCTTATATTCGGCGCAGATTCCAAGACCTTTACATCCTTGGTCAATCTGCCTTCTATAACCATATTTGACGGCGAGGTCATTATCTCCGGCGTCACTATAGCATCTATCGTGACCTGTATCATAGTCATGGTCGTGCTTACACTCTTTATCAACAAGACGAAGACAGGTCAGGCGATGCTGGCAGTATCAGAGGATACCGGCGCGGCAACTCTCATGGGTATCAGCGTCAATCGCACCATAGCTGTCACCTTTGCCATAGGCTCGGCTCTTGCAGGCATAGCAGGCGTGCTGCTGTGCTCGGCCTATCCTACTCTGTCATCACAGACCGGCGCAATGCCCGGTATCAAGGCATTTACCGCAGCTGTATTCGGCGGCATTGGCTCCATACCCGGTGCTATGATAGGCGGCTTGGTCATGGGCGTGGTCGAGAATCTGTCCAAGGCATATATCAGCTCACAGCTGGCTGATGCCATCGTATTTGCATTACTTATTATTATCCTCTTGGTCAAGCCCACCGGACTTATGGGCAAGAAGATACAGGAAAAGGTCTGATCGGGGGTATAGGATATGAATTTCAAATCAAAACAGGTCAGATCAAATATCATCACCTTCGGGCTCGTTATAGTATTCTATGCGGCTATGGAGGCGTGGTTCATATCTGGCAATATGAGCTCACTTATGCAGGGACTCTTGGTTCCGCTCTGCTACTACATGATACTGGCGGTATCGCTTAATCTCGTAGTCGGCATCTCGGGCGAGCTAAGTCTCGGACACGCAGGCTTTATGTGCATCGGCGCATTCAGCTCTGCTGTATTTGCAAGATTGGTCGGCGACAGTCTGCCGGGCATGGCGGAGCTGATTATCTCCGTGTTCATCGGCGCAGCATTTGCAGCAGTATTCGGCTTCCTTATAGGCATACCGGTACTGAGGCTTCGCGGCGACTATCTGGCTATAGTTACTCTTGCCTTCGGTGAGATTATTAAAAATGTCATAAATGCAGTGTACCTGGGCGTGGACTCAAGCGGTCTGCATGTGTCGCTTAAGGATGTCAAGAGTCTCAACTTGGACGAGACTGGCGAGGTCATCATCAAGGGCGCACAGGGTGTCGGCAATCTGCCGCGTAATGCGACCTTTACTATAGGCATCATCCTGCTGCTCATTACACTGTTTATAATAATGAATCTCGTTAATTCGAGACAGGGACGCGCTATCATGTCGAGCCGCGACAATCGTATAGCAGCCGAGTCTGTAGGACTCACTGTCTCCAAGTACAAGATGACAGCCTTCGTTATATCCGCGGCTCTTGCAGGCATAGCAGGCGTGCTCTACAGCCATAATTTGGCCAACCTGCAGGCTACGAGCAAGAACTTCGGTTATAACCAGTCCATACTGATATTGGTATTTGTCGTACTTGGCGGTATAGGCAATATCAGAGGCTCCATGATAGCTGCTGTAATACTGACTCTGCTTCCGGAGAAGCTCAGATTCTTTAATGATTATCGTATGCTCATATATGCGATAGTACTCATCGTGATGATGATTATGACCTCAGCGCCCAAGGTAGTCGAGTGGCGTAAGGTTATATCCGAGAGGTATTTCAGTAAGCACAGTAAGGCAGGTACCGCGGGAGACGGCGGCAGCACAGCGGGGGAGGTGTGATATGGCAGACAATAACGAGAGATATCTGCTCGATGTAAGCAACATCAGCATCACCTTCGGCGGACTGAAGGCTGTTGACGATTTCAGTATCAAGATAAAGAAAAACGAGCTCTATGGTCTGATAGGACCAAACGGAGCGGGCAAGACCACGGTATTCAACCTGCTTACCGGTGTCTACAAGGCAGACAAGGGCTTCATCAAGCTTGACGGCGAGGACCTTACCGGCAAGAAGACTACAGAGATAAATAAGGCTGGCATAGCGCGTACCTTCCAGAACATCAGACTTTTCTCCAATCTGTCCGTCATAGACAATGTCAAGGTCGGACTGCACGAGAAGCATCCTTACACGCTCTTCGAGGGCATAATGCATGTCGGCAGCTACAGGAGAGTCGAGAAGGAGATAGCGGACAAGGCCTATGAGCTCATCAAGGTATTTGAGCTGGAGAGCTTCGCAGACTTTAAGGCAAGCCAGCTTCCCTACGGCAAGCAGCGTAAGCTGGAGATAGCCCGTGCTCTTGCAACGGATCCCAAGCTGCTATTACTTGACGAGCCTGCTGCCGGCATGAACCCGCAGGAGACTCAGGAGCTCATGGACACGATCAGATTCGTGCGTGATAAATTCGACATGACGGTGCTGCTTATCGAGCACGACATGAAGCTCGTCAGTGGTATATGCGACAGACTGACCGTGCTTAATTTCGGTCACATGCTTGCGGAGGGAGACACCAAGGAGGTGCTCAACAATCCGGAAGTTATCAAGGCATACCTTGGAGATTAAGAGGAGCACGCTATGGAAAATATACTTGAAGTTAAGAACCTTAATGTATTTTACGGCGTAATCCACGCCATCAAGGATGTGTCATTTACAGTAGGCGAGGGCGAGATAGTCACCCTTATCGGAGCCAACGGCGCAGGCAAGACTACGACCCTGCAGACCATTACCGGGCTCATCAAGGCAAGGAGCGGTGAGGTCAGCTACAAGGGCGAGAGCATAGCCAACACGCCGGGCTACAAGTTAGTCGGCAGGGGGCTTGCTCACGTGCCTGAGGGACGCCGTGTCTTCGCGGATCTAAGCGTATATCAGAATCTTAAGTTGGGCGCATACACGAGAAAAGATGCAGATGCCGTAGCGGCAGACTTGGAGATGGTATATGAGCGCTTCCCGAGACTGAAGGAGCGTGTCAATCAGCCGGCGGGCACACTTTCAGGCGGCGAGCAGCAGATGCTTGCCATGGGTCGTGCGCTTATGTCCAAGCCGCGCATGATACTCATGGATGAGCCGTCAATGGGACTTTCACCCATCTATGTCAATGAGATATTTGACATAATAAGGAAGATAAATGAGGACGGCGTAACGGTGCTCTTAGTTGAGCAGAACGCCAATAAGGCGTTAAATATAGCGCACAGGGCATACGTGCTTGAGACCGGCAGGATAGTGCTTGAGGGCAAGGCAAGCGAGCTCCTCACCAATCCGCAGGTTAAGGCTGCGTATTTGTCGGAATAGACCTTTATGCCTGCGTGCTTGCAGGCGCCACATATAATAAAATTTCAGTTGTGTAGAGTAGGAAACTGCGCGTTAAGTTTCGGGGGATGGGAGTTGCCCCCGACCGAAGAAATCCATCGGGGTTTCGCGATGCAGTTTCCGCATCCGCTGCCGACAAGGGACTGCTTAGATATCCTTTGAGGCAACAAGAAAGGAATAAGTATGTCCCAGTCCAAGAAGATTGCTTGCGCGGGTATGCTGTCGGCGATGTGCGCCGTATTAGGGTATGTATCCGTTGATGTGGCCAATCTCAGGTTTACCTTTGTGAGTTTCCCCGTATATATAGGAGCATTTCTGCTCGGAGCGCCGAGCGGCTTCCTTATAGGTTTCGTGGGGAATTTCATTTACCAGCTCTTAAAATATGGCCTTACGGCAACAACGGCATTGTGGATTATACCCTATGCGCTCGCAGGGCTTGCCGCGGGCAGCTACGCTAGATTCAAGCGCTACCGTATGAGCACGGCGCAGACCGTATTTATACTTATAGCTTGCGAGCTGATGATATCCGTGCTCAATACCTTGTCGTTCTTCATTGATGCCAAGATGTACGGGTATTACAATCCTGTGACCATGTTCGGTGCGATACCGCCGAGATTTGTCATAAGCATCATCAGAGCCTTTATCTATGCGGCAGTTGTGCCGGGTGTGCTGCACGCTGTGCGGCGCATTGTGCATGGCCCGCTCGGCGAGGGAGGCTGAAAGCTGGCGAGCATACGCACTCCTGCCTAACGAACTCCACTTCGTTTCGCTCGTGAGCGGCATTCGTCAGAAACTTGAGCAAGCTCCAGTTTCTTCCTCATTGCTCGCGC
>CAVHZK010000160.1:0-3463 GCA_963640215.1 bacterium
TGTATTCGCATTCCGGGCTATCGCCCTACATCGCTCATACAGGTCAGGTTGCCAAGTGTCTACGCGCCCTTGCGTGTAAACACGCAGTCCGCATAGCCGTTTGGCAACACTTTTAAAGTAAGATGAAGCTACTTGTAACAGGTGTCAGAGGTCAGCTCGGGCACGATATAATTGAAGAACTTGCGAAAAGGCACATAGAGGCTGTCGGCGTCAATTCGGATGAAATGAACATAAGCGACAGAGAGAGTGTCGATAAGGTGATAGACAGCATTCAACCGAATGCTGTCATTCATTGTGCCGCTTGGACGGCAGTTGATGCGGCAGAGGATGAGGCTGCGGCCTGTGATGCTGTAAATGTATCCGGCACGGAGTATATAGCCGAGGCTTGCAAGCGCAATAATGCCGTGATGATGTATTTCTCGACAGATTATGTATTTGACGGAGAGGGCATAAGACCATGGAAGCCGGAGGACAAGACAGCTCCGATAGGAGCCTACGGCAGGTCTAAGTGCCGCGGCGAGGAGGCTGTGAGACGCATACTGCCGGATAAGCATTTCATCATCAGATTGCAATGGGTATACGGCATTAATGGCAAGAATTTCGTGAAGACCATGCTGCGCTTAGCCGAGACTCACGACAGACTGACCGTGGTAGACGATCAGGTCGGAGGCCCCTCATATACGAGGGATATAGCTAAGCTTGCTTGTGATATGATAGTTACGGACAGATACGGCACCTATCACGCTGCCAATACGGGATATTGCTCTTGGTATGAATTTGCCAAGGCCATATTTAAGGAAGCAGGTAAGACCGTAGAGGTAGTGCCGGTGAGCTCGGACGCATACCCGGCCAAGGCTAAACGCCCGCACAATTCGAGGCTTGATACGTCTAAGCTTATAGCCGTGGGCTTTAACGAGCTTCCGTCGTGGCAGGATGCTTTGCACCGCTTCATGGCAGAGCTTAATGCCGAGCAGACTTAAGGAGGAGCTTATCTTGGGTAAATATTTCGGAACAGATGGCTTTAGAGGTGAGGCAAATGTGAGCCTCACCGTGAGCGATGCATTTAAGGTAGGCAGATTCTTGGGCTGGTATTACGGCAGAAAGCACCCGGGAGTGAAATGCCGCATAGTGATAGGTAAGGACACGAGACGCTCCTCATATATGTTCGAGGATGCTCTGTCCTCCGGTATAACAGCCTCGGGAGCTGACGCATATCTCATGCATGTGACGCCCACTCCGTCGGTATCCTATATCACACGCGTGGACGGCTTCGACTGCGGAGTCATGGTGTCGGCATCACATAATCCCTACTATGATAACGGCATCAAGGTCATCAATGGTAACGGCGAGAAGTTGGACGACGAGACCATAGCCAAGATAGAGGAGTACTTGGACGGCAGCATAGGGGAGCTTCCCTTAGCTGTGCGGGACGAGATAGGCAGGACGGTCGATTACGCCTCCGGCAGAAACAGATATATAGGCTACCTTATATCCATAGCTTGCAATTCCTTTAAGGATAAGCACGTAGCGCTTGACTGCGCCAACGGCTCGGCTTCATCCATAGCCAAGCCTGTGTTTGATGCGCTCGGCGCTCATGTGCATGTCATGGGCAATGAGCCAAACGGCACCAATATCAATGACGGCGTGGGATCTACGCATATAGAGGCGCTGCAGCAGTTTGTTATATCCGAGGGCTGTGATATAGGCTTCGCTTACGACGGAGATGCAGATCGCTGCCTTGCAGTGGATGAGAACGGACACGTTATAAACGGAGACAGCATCATGTATGCCTGTGCCGTGAGCATGAAGAATGAGGGCGTCCTAAAGCAGGACACGGTAGTAGTCACCGTGATGTCCAATTTCGGCTTGTTCAAGGCCTTGGACAGAGCAGGCATCAGGTACGAGAAGACAGCAGTCGGAGACAGATATGTCTGGGAGAATATGTCTGAAAATGGGTATTCTCTTGGCGGCGAGCAGTCGGGGCATATCATATTTTCCAAGCATGCAACTACCGGAGACGGCATACTTACCTCGATAAATCTCATGGATGTATACGTAGAGTCCAAGAGAGCCGTGAGCAAGCTATTCGAGGACTGCCGCATGTTCCCGCAGTGCCTCAAAAATGTCAGAGTAGAGGACAAGGAGGCTGCCATGACGGATCCTGCCATATTGGAGGCGGTAGCCAAGGTTGAGGCTAAGCTTGGCGACTCGGGTCGCATACTCTACAGACCCTCCGGCACTGAGCCCTTGGTGCGCGTCATGGTTGAGGCTGCATCCGTGGAGGAATGCGAGCAATATGCAGATGAGGTCGTAGCCGCTATCAGGGCGAATGTCAGATTGAGCGATGAACATAGTCTACAATTGTAATGAGGCCTTCGCTGTGCATACAGCCGTGAGCATAGTCTCGCTGTTTGACAATAACAGGGAGGCTAAAGATATAGCAGTCTTTATCTTAGCTAACGGAGTATCTAAGGAGAGCGGGGAGCGTCTTAAGTCGCTTGCTTTAAGCTATATCAGCGAGGGGCGGCAGAGACAGGTACATATCATAGAGCTTAAGGACTATGCCGAGCAGGTAACGGAGGCCTTTGGCGGGAGCATTGACACGGCGGGCTTCGATATAACGATAATGGCGAGATTATTTGCACCGTCGTATCTGCCGCAGGAGGTAGAGAGATATATCTATCTCGATGCGGATACACTTGTCCTTCGAGATATAAGCGCGCTGTGGGAGACAGAGCTTAAGGGCGCGGTCTGCGGCATGGTCGCAGAGCCTACCATATATAAGAGTACGAGGCGGCACTTAGGACTATTTGATGATGAGCCTTATTATAACAGCGGTATGCTGCTCACGGACAGAGCAAAGTGGGAGGCAGAGGGCGTAAGCGCAGCCTGTGCTGATTGCTATGCTTCGTTCGGAAGGAGAGGACTTGGCTTTCCTGATCAGGATATATTAAATGTGGTGCTCAAGGGGAGAGTCAGGACACTTGGGCAGGAGTGGAATTTCTTCAGTAATTATAGCTATAGGAGCTACAAGAGTCTGGTCAGTGAGGCGCCGTGGTATGCAGACGAGGTAGATGAGACTCAATACGATGAGGCAAGGAAACAGCCTGCGATAGTACATTTTGCAGGGGCGGAGCGGCCTTGGCTGCGCGGTAATCATAATCCGTACAGAGATAGCTACAGAGCATATCTTGCGCTTACTCCGTGGCAAGGTAGAAGTGAACAGCGCTGGCAGGAGCTAAGTATGCAGCTCTATCATGGGATGAATCTCCTGACCGCGGTGTGCCCTGCGGCAAGGAGACTTATATCCGCAGCGTATATGCGAGTTAGGACAACTAAGAGTAAGTAACTATACCCGCGTGCTTGCACGCGCCACATATAATAAAAGTACGGATTGCTACGCACTGGCGTGCTCCCGCAATCCTGCCTGTATTCGCATTCCGGGCTATCGCCCTACATCGCT
>CAVHZK010000161.1:0-4150 GCA_963640215.1 bacterium
TAAAGCAAGGCGAGAGTAGAGAAAATCACTAAGTATCTAGCCACCGCGCACCAACTTAGTTTGGATCACTTTACATAGATTTTACACAGATTTGACTGTATATTTTACTTCCTGTATATATGCTGGTATCCGTGGTAGTGTGAGTAAGCAACTCTAAAGGTGCTGGCGGATGACGGTGCGGACTGCATGTTTACACGCAAGGTCGCATTCGCGCGTAGCAATCCGCACCTTTAGACTGTGTGGTGCTTGCAAATGTGTAAGTACGGGAGCTTTTTCTGAAAGGAATAGTCAGTAAACATGGATTTGTTCAGTGTTTTGAATCTTATCGGGGGACTTAGCCTCTTCCTATTTGGCATGACTGTTATGGGCGACGCATTGGAGCGCCGCGCCGGTAACAGCCTTAAGCTTATTTTAGCCAAGATTACCAGCGGCAAATTCATGGGTCTGCTGACCGGACTCGTGGTTACTTCTATTATACAGAGTTCGTCTGCGACCACAGTCATGGTAGTAGGCTTTGTCAACTCCGGACTCATGACGCTTGAACAATCCATATATGTCATCATGGGTGCCAATATCGGTACAACTGTGACTGCGTGGATATTGAGTCTTGCGGGCATCAGCGGCACCAGCATGGTTGTAGAACTGCTGAAGCCGACCTCATTTACACCAATACTTGCCCTTATCGGCATTATATGTATCATGACGGGCAAGATCGACCGCAAGAAGGACACAGGCGCCATACTCTTAGGCTTCGCGGTGCTCATGTACGGCATGAATGCCATGTCGAGCGCCGTATCCGGACTAAAGGACGTGCCGGGCTTTGCCGAGCTGTTTGTGGCATTTAAGAACCCGATACTTGGTGTACTGGTTGGAGCCTTACTTACAGGCATTATTCAGTCAAGCTCAGCTTCAGTTGGTATACTGCAGGCGCTTGCTATGACCGGCAAGGTCAGCTACGGCGCAGCCATACCCATCATCATGGGACAGAATATCGGTACCTGCGTAACAGCACTTCTTTCTTCTATCGGTACCAATAAAAATGCGCGACGTGCAGCTTTGGTTCACTTAAGCTTCAATATTATCGGCACTATAGTATGCCTCAGCATATTCTGTATAGTGAAGGCTCTGTTCGCGCCTCTGGCGCTCGATGATGCAGCAAGCATGGCAGGCATAGCCGTATGCCACTCTGTATTTAATATCACCTGTACTATATTGCTCTTCCCCTGCGGTTCCCTCTTGGAGAAGCTGGTATGCCGTATCGTACCTGATACTGATGCCAATGCGTCTGAGCATATAGAGCTCCTTGATGAGCGTCTCCTTACTGCACCGGCACTTGCACTTGAGCGCTGCCGCGTGCTCATGGAGGATATGGCGAAATGCTCCATGGCCTCACTCAACGAGAGCATAGAGGCGATAGATACCTGTACGCCACAGCTTGCTGAGGCAATACGCGGCAATGAGGACAAGACTGATAAATATGAGGATGTCATAAGCTCCTACCTTGTGAAGCTGAGTAGTCGTCAGATACCGGACGAGGATAATGCCACAGCTTCCAAGTACCTGAAGCTTGTCGGAGATTTCGAGCGTATAGCCGATCACAGCGTCAACATACTTGAGGCGGCAGAGGAGCGCAAGACTAAGGAGATAGTATTTTCACTTGATGCGCGTAAGGAGCTTGCCGTACTGAATGCAGCTGTCAGCGAGGTTATGTGGCTTGCATATAAGGCATTTACAGAGCATGACAATACGGCTGCCGAGCAGATTGAGCCATTGGAGGAGGTCGTAGACCACCTAAAGGAGGAGCTGCGCACACGACATATTTTCCGTATGCAGCATGGCAATTGCAGCATAGATGCCGGCTTCGTGCTCTCGGACATACTGACGGACTTGGAACGTATCAGTGACCATTGCGCCAATATAGCTGAATGTCTCTTGGATACTTCGGAAAATGTGCTCAGCCTGCATGAGACCAAGGATGAACTCGTCTCGGACAGAGAGACCTTCAGGAAATACTATAAGGAATTCAACAATAAATACCAGCTGCCGGCGTTGAGCTGAGGCTATAGCTGATGATGTACAATAGTTGACAACAAAAGCACGGAGCAATCCGTGCTTTTGTGTTAAGAAAGAGAATAAAGAATCATGCCGCTGTTTTTGCAGACGCCACATAGTCTAAAAGTGCGGATTGCTCCGCGCTTACGCTTCAAATTTAGAGTGAAGAAGAGGGCTGCCGCACCATTGATTCAGAATCAATAGGGCGACAGCCCTTTATACTTATTTTAGAAGATTTTATTCGTTGTAGTCCTCAGCGACAGCCTTGTCAAAGATATCGGTTACAGCCGTTTCAGGTGCTGCAGTTAAGAGAGATACCACGACAGAGGCAATTGCTCCTGCGATGAAGCCCGGCAGCAGCTCATATACTCCGGTAGATGACAGACACACAAGCCAGAGTATATCGACAGCGGCACCAACGATGACACCCGCGCAGGCTCCGGCATAATTAAATCTCCTCCAGAACAGCGAGAGTATGACTACCGGTCCGAATGCAGCTCCGAATATACCCCAAGCATTTTCAACAAGGTTCATGATAGCTTGCGCTCCGGCACCATTGGAGGACGCGATGAGATAAGCCACCACTGCGATAACGGCGACAGCCACTCTGCCCATATTGAGCACCTCCTTATCGCCCGCATTTTTACGCAGGAGAGGCTTGTAGATATCAGCCGTGAATGAGCTTGATGCGACCAGTAGCTGCGAGTCAGCCGTAGATACCGAAGCCGCCATGATAGCAGCGAGCAACAGGCCTGCAATTGCCGGCGGGAAGTAATGACGCGACATAGCGATAAATACCGTCTTCTGTGCGCCCACTGTGAGCAGCTCCTCGCCCATGATGATACGTGCAAAGAGAGCCAACAGGCAGGTAGATCCAAGAGAGAGTACCACCCAGATGATGGCAACAGTCGCTGATTTCTTTATCATCGAGGGCTTCTCTATCGACATAAATCTGATAATGATGTGCGGCATACCGAAATATCCAAGTCCCCAAGCAAGTCCGGACACTATATCCTGCCACGAGGCCTCGAAGAGACCCGTTCCGAAGGCACAGGTTACAACCGCGCCTCCTGCGTCAGTGTATTGGTATACCTCCTGCAATTTAGACCAGTCGAGCTGCTCGGTTGCGACCACTATGATGGGCACTGACAGGAGGGCAATAAGCATAAGTATGCCCTGAAAGAAATCTGTCCAGCATACAGCCTTGAAGCCGCCGAGGAAGGTATAGCCGACTATGATGAGCGCAAATATAATCATGGCGGTGCGCTCCGGCATAGACGGAAACAGCGTGGTAAATACCGAGGTGCCTGCTACAAAGGCACTTGCTACATATACTGTAAATGCAATAAGGAATATTACCGCGCATATAATCTGCAAGGTCTTGTGCTGAGTTGCAAATCTGTTGGTGAGATACTGTGGAAGTGTTATCGCGTCATCTGCCGCCTTGCTGAATTTCCTCAGTCTCTTGGCACAAAATATCCAGTTTGCTGCAGTACCGAGCACAAGCCCTATACCTATCCATATCTGACCGAAGCCAAAAGCAAGTATGGTGCCCGGTAGTCCCATGAGCAGCCAAGCCGACATGTCAGAGGCCTGTGCCGACAGTGCCGTGACCCATGGACCCATGGAGCGACCGCCGAGGAAATAATCCTCCTGATCCTTGTTGCCTCCGTTGAAGTAGAAAATAAGGCTTATAAAGAACAATATAATGAAATAAGATAGAAATACGACTATTTCCGCATTGAATAACATACCGAGATATCCTTTCACTTTTCACGCAACGTATTCGTAAAATTGTAGCATAATTGCACGGAAAATGAAATATATAGCCACATTTTTCAAATCTATGTAAAACATCATGCCTGCGTGTTTGCAGGCGCCGCATATAATAAGAGTACGGATTGCTACGCGCTGGCGCGCTCTCGCACACACTCGCTCTCTATATATATATTTGTTGACAAACCATGAATTTTTAAGTAGAATACAGAGGCATTGTTTGAGGACAGTGCTTATATTTATGAATATTTGAATCAGTAGCTCAGTTGGATAGAGCATGCGCCTTCTAAGCGCAGGGTCGGGGGTTCGAATCCCTTCTGGT
>CAVHZK010000162.1:0-5920 GCA_963640215.1 bacterium
CCCTTAGAATATCCAGCGTTTTATCTCTGGATCCATCGTTTACAAACAATAGCTCATATTCATAATCCAGACCCTCCAGCACCTTCGTCACCTCTGGATAAAAGATACCAAGCGCCTGCTGTTCGTTAAAACATGGTATTATAAGAGATACTTTCTTACTCATCTTTACTCACTCGCCAACTAACGAAAAAGTGTACTTTTCTGTAACCGGTAAATTTTCTTGGAAAGCGACGTTTTGTATTGGAATGGACATGCTTTTGTTGTAATATGGTACATGTGCTTACAGAACAAGCGATTTACAGAAAAGTACACATTCCTGTAAAACAGCACTCACAATAACTCAGATTTTTCGTAAGTTTCTGCCCGATACCGGAAGGTGGCAAGCGGCATTTTGCATTCATTAGCGGCAGCTGTTCCTGTTATCTTACCGGATTTCCAGCGCTGATATACATCATGAAAACACTCCGGCAGCGGACTTGGCGGTCTGCCGAAACGTACGCCTCTGGCCTTGGCCGCTGCAATACCCTCAGCCTGCCGTTGACGTATGTTGGTGTGCTCATTCTCTGCCACGAAGGACAGCACCTGCAGCACGATATCGCTTAAGAAAGTTCCCATCAGGTCTTTGCCCCGGCGTGTATCCAATAGCGGCATATCCAACACCACAATGTCAATCCCTCTGTCCTTGGTCAGGATACGCCATTGTTCCAAAATCTCAGCATAATTGCGCCCTAGACGATCAATGCTCTTGATATATAGCAGATCGTTTTTCTTAAAGTGACGCAGCATCCTCCGATACTGTGGTCGCTTGAAATCTCTGCCGGACTGTTTATCCATGAAAATGTTCTTTTCTGGAATATATAACTCCCTCAGTGCAAGTATCTGCCGAGCTTCATTCTGATCACGGCTACTGACACGAATGTAGCCATAAACATTACTCATTCGCCCTCCTTTCCGCAGGAACTTACCATACTGACTATCTACTTATTTTCCGTAAAAAATCCATTAGGTCAAAAAGAATATGCCTTGGCACGCCCGTTAGAAACGTGTGCCAACGAGCGCAAAGAAAATAGACACCGCCAAAGCGATGCCTATATGATAATTGTAGTAGTTCCTGCTTATGTGCTTAGAACCTACTTGCGTATCTCTATTCTCTTTTTATGCTTCGATATTATCCAATCTATTTTGCAAATATGGCTGCTATGCTTCATGCCTTACGTAATAGAAGTCTATCGCTCTAAACTGCCCGTGTCGGGAGCGAGCTTACTTAAGCACGCGCAATGATTTTTCGCCCTACACCAAACTTCCCTTCGCTATCGCCAGCGGATACAGCACACTTCCTATTATCGTGCCGCCGTCAGATATCTTAACCCTCTTGTCCGCTATAATAAACGCCGCCTCAGCGCGGTCTCCCACCGTCGTCTCCTTAAAGAGCACGCAATTTCTTACTACGGCCCCCGTTCCGACTCTTACTCCCGGGAAGAGTATCGAATTTTCAACTATGCCCTGTATGAGACAGCCGTCGCCTATTATCGAATTATGCACGCAGCCTCCCGGCGCTATGATAGCCGATGACTTGTCCGCACCCTTGGCCTTGATAGGTCTCTCCGGATTAAACAGATCCGCCCTTATCTCAGGGTTCAACAGCTGCATACTGCGCTCAAAATACTCCTTGACGCTCCTTATCTGCGCCGCAAAGCCCTGCCATACATAGGTGCGGATATTTAGGCGATCCTTCATAGCCTGCAATACATCCTTGCGCAGCGAATATTTGTCATGGCTGATGCAGTAATCCACAGCCTCTAACAATAGCTTCTTGGACAGTATATATACCTCCAGGCCACGCCTGCCGTTGGGCGTATGTATATTGAAGAACACATCAGTCACACGTCCCGACGCATCAGTCTGGAAATACGTGCCGCTATCTACATAGAAGCTGTCATTTCCGCATACTACAGTTATATCAGCCTTGTTCTTCACATGCTCCTCGACGATCTCCCTTATCGGCAGATTGGTGACCAAGTCTCCGTCTATCAGCACCACATACTCCTGCCTTATGTCCGCAATATATCCTCTTATACCGCAGAGCGCGTCCATCTTGCCTCGGAAGGTCTTATGTCCGTCATTGTCCATGATGTTGAAAGGCGGAAGTATACGCAAGCCTCCGCGCTTACGCGAGAGGTCAAAGTTCTTGCCCGTGCCGAGATGGTCTAAGAGCGACTGATATCTCGCCTGCACCAATACGCCTACATCTACCGCGCCCGCATTTACCAGATTGGAGATAGCAAAGTCGATAGCCCTGTACCTTCCGCCAAAGGGCAGCGATGCCGAGGCTCTCTGCGTGATGAGCTCCTGGAGATTCTCTCTTTGCTGATATGCAAATACGATGCCGTGAATACCTATCATCTCACTACCTCCTTACCAGACGCATCCAGCATGTGCTTAGCCTTTATCACACGACCTTCCTCTATAATGCAGCCCGGTCCTACCACAGCTATGCCGCTCTCGTCACTCTCTCCTGCCGCAGGCTCCTCACCTATCACGGCATTCTTACCTATGACGCAGCTCTCACCGATAATGGCGTGCCTGATGACGGCGCCTGACTCGACCTTGACTCCCGGAAATAATACCGAGTGGTCTACCGTTGCGCCCTCCTCTATGATTATGTTCTGCGACAAGACAGAATTATTGACATTTCCGTCTATGATATCGCCTCTGTTGAAGGCTGTATCCGATACCTCGGATGATGGTCCTATAAATGCGGCAGGCGCGGCAAAGGTCTGTGCGTATATCGGCCACGAATCATCTATCAGATTGAGCCCGCTCTCCGGATTAAGCATATCCATGTTAGCATCCCACAGAGACTCTAAGGTTCCCACGTCCTTCCAATATCCATCAAAGCGGTATGCGTACATCCCCTCGCCTGCTGCCAACATCTTGGGGATAATGTTTTTGCCAAAATCATTTTCCGAAGCAGGATCTGCCTCATCCTCGGTGAGATACTCTCTGAGCTTCTGCCAGGTAAATACATATATGCCCATGGACGCTAAATTGCTCTTAGGCTCCTTTGGCTTCTCTGCAAATTCCGTGATGCGCATGTGCTCATCCACGCTCATAATGCCAAAGCGAGATGCCTCCTCCCACGGTACCTCCATAACCGATATCGTGCAGGCAGCTCCAGTCTCCTTGTGGGCGCTCACCATCTTGGCATAGTCCATCTTGTAGATATGGTCGCCTGAGAGTATGAGGACATACTCAGGGTCATACATATCCACAAAACCGAGGTTCTGATATATCGCATTGGCAGTACCCTTGTACCAGGTTCCGCCGGAAGAGCCCATATAAGGCGGAAGTATATGCACTCCGCCGCTTGACGAATCCAGATCCCAAGCCTGTCCGCTGCCTATATAGCTATTTAATTCGAGCGGTCTGTACTGAGTCAGCACGCCGACCGTGTCTATGCCGGAATTGGTACAGTTGGACAAGGGGAAATCAATTATCCTGTATTTTCCTCCAAATGATACCGCAGGCTTGGCTACGCTGCTCGTCAGCACATAGAGGCGGCTGCCCTGTCCGCCTGCCAGCAGCATCGCTATACATTCCTTCTTCATCTTAATCTCCTTTATAAGCACGGCTTAAGCCTTGGCAGAGCCGTTATTCGTTATCCTGTGGTTTTTTTCGGCGCGCTTCGTCCGCTTAAGCCTTGCGGACTCGGGTTCCTTGCCAGTTTTTGTCTTCTTATCGGTTTTTCTCCTCCCGACGGCGTCCTTTGACCCCTTTACCTTGGCTGTAGGGACTATGTTTTGCTGCGCCCCTGCAGTATCGCGTGAAAGCACTTTTTTCTGGGCTTTCGCCGTTTTCGCCTCAGTCACCGGCGCAAGCTTTCCGCGTCCCCTATAGAACACGCCGCCGTAAGCCGGCAGCTTTATAGATATGGACGCATTCTTGCCATTGTGGACTATACGCTCCACCTTCACAGCTTGCTTGTCTCCGAAGCCGGAGCCTGCGTACTTTTTGTCCTCTGTACTAAATACCGGCACAAACTCCTTTCGCTCCGTCACGCCCACGCGGTAATTATCTATGACATTAGGCGAGAAATTCACAGCGCATAGCAGCTCATTTCCTGCCTTATCGCGCCTCATAAATACCACAGTATTATTCCTTGTGTCATCCGTCACAAGCCACTCAAAGCCGCTCCAGTCATAATCTATCTCCCACAGCTCGGGGCTATTCATATAGAAATGATTTATGTCCTTAAAGAAGCTGTGCACTTCCTTGTTCAGCTCATTATCAAGGAGATACCAGTCAATCTCTCCGCTGTGATTCCATTCATGCCACTGTCCAAGCTCCGGTCCCATGAATAATAGCTTCTTGCCGGGGTGTGCCAGCATATAAGCATAGAAGCCCTTGAGGCAGACAAGCTGCTGCTCATATCCGCCCGGCATCTTGTTGACCAGAGAGCCTTTCATGTGCACTACCTCGTCGTGTGACATCGGCAGGATAAAATTCTCCGAGAAGGCATACATCAATGAAAATGTGATGTCATTGTGATTGTCCTTGCGGAAAAACGGGTCGGTCTTGAGATAGTGACACATATTGTTCATCCACCCCATGTTCCACTTAAAGTTAAAGCCGAGTCCGCCTACATCGGTAGGCTTAGATACCAACGGCCAGGCTGTCGACTCCTCGGCTATCATCAGCACATTGGGATTAAGCCCAAATGCCATGCGGTTAAGTGTCTGGAGGAAGCTTATCGCCTCTAAGTTCTCGTGTCCTCCGTATTTATTGGGAGTCCAATCTCCGTCCTGCCTGTCATAGTCAAGATAGAGCATGGATGCCACAGCATCGACCCTCAGTCCGTCAAGATGATATTCCTCCAGCCAGTATCTTGCCGATGAGCACAGGAAGCTGATTACCTCCGGGCGACCGAAATCAAATACATTGGTGCCCCAAGACTTATGCTCCCTCTTGTTGGGATCCGCATACTCATAGCAGGCTCCGCCATCAAAATCTATCAGTCCGAACTCATCCTTACAAAAATGCGAGGGCACCCAGTCCAAGATAACGCTTATGCCCTCAGCGTGCAGGCAGTCTATCATGCGCTTGAAATCATCCGGTGTGCCGTATCTGGAGGTTGGTGCAAAATATCCGGTAACCTGATAACCCCACGAATCATCCAAGGGATATTCCGTGAGCGGCAATAGCTCGACCGCATTGAAGCCCATCTCCCTGACGTAAGCGGCAAGCTCGCGCCCGAAGCTCTCGTAATCATAGAAGGCTCCGTCGTCACGCCGTCTCCACGAGCCCAAGTGTACCTCATATATATTGAGCGGCCCGTCATAGAGTCTCCGCTCTGTTCGTCCTGCTATAAATGCAGCATCCGTCCATGTGAACTCATTTAGCTCATATAGCTTGCTGCCCGTGCCCGGACGAGTCTCAGCATGTGTAGCATAAGGGTCGGCCTTGAACCTCATCTTGCCGTCTGCTCCCTCTACCGCATATTTGTAAGTATCATATCTCTTAAGCCCCGGTATAAAGCCCTCCCATATACCTAACTCCTCGCTCATAGGGTCAGCCGCTATATCCCAGCCGTTAAAATCACCAACTATCGACACCCGTCTCGCATTAGGCGCCCATACTCTAAATACCCAGCCCTGTATACCGTCTCTCACAGCAGGATGCGCCCCAAAATAATGCCATCCGTCCGTCAGCGTACCTGCCCGAAACTCCTCTGCCCATCTTTCAGCCATATATATCAACTCCGCATTGTAAAGAAATGCCTATATATTTTTTACAAAAAATACCAATTATAGCGCTTCTTATTTGTAATTTATTATACAACAACAAAAAGCTGCACGCTACCTTAAGTTGCTCTAAAAGTGTTGCCAAACGGCTATGCGGACTGCGTGTTTACACGCAAGGA